>CALGXU010000457.1 GCA_937935205.1 uncultured Rothia sp. | reverse complement strand
TAAACCCCTCCCCCTGCCGAGGGATTCACTGAACGCATCCTCAGCTCGGATACCTTCACCGTCTTGGGCGACCGTATCGAAGCCCCTCACTACAAGGACTGGGTGAAGGCTAATGAAAACCGTAACGGCCTGCAGACTGAAGCGCAGCTCGAAGCTGAACTGATTGATACCCTTACGGATCAGGGCTATGAGTATCTGTCGGACCTTACTGATGAGGCTGCTCTGATCCGTAATCTGCGTGAACAGCTTGAACGTCTCAACACCCGCCCTGAAGAAGGTGCCTACGGGCCCAATAGTGGTTTCCACTTCACTGATGAAGAGTTTGACCGTCTGTTCACCGAGCATCTTGCCCGCTCTAACGACGGCATCTTGGAGAAGGCCAAGCTGATTCAGGAAGAACGTTTTATTGACTTCCGCCTCGATGACGGCACCCTGCGCAACATCATGCTCATCGACGCCAAATACCCCGCACACAACCACATGCAGGTCATCAACCAGTACCGTGTCCCTGCTACCAACGGCAAGACGCTCAACCGTTATGACGTGACCATCCTGGTCAACGGTCTACCTTTGGTCCATATCGAGTTGAAGAAGCGTAGCGTTGGTATTCAAGAAGCCTTCCAGCAGATTGAACGCTACCAGGGCACCGGGTTCCAGATGGATGAGCATCGCCTTTTCGAGTACGCCCAGATCTTCGTTATTAGCAATGGTGTAGAAACCAAGTACTACTCCAACACCGTGCGCCACAAGCACATTGAAGACCTGCAGGAGGTCCGCCGTAAGGCTGCCTCGGGCGGTTCGGCAGGTAAGAGCTTCGAGTTCACTAGCTACTGGGCTGATGCTAAGAACAACCGCATCAGCGACCTGATGCTCTTTGCTCGTACCTTCCTGGCTAAGAATGCTCTGGCGAACATCCTGACCCACTACTGCATCCTTACGGTAGATCAGGATCTGCTGGTGATGCGCCCGTACCAGATTGCGGCGACTGAACGCATTATTGATTGCGTTAAAACCGCTGATAGGTCCAAGAACAGTGATAAGACCTTCGGCACTAAAAAGGCCGGTGGCTACATTTGGCATACCACCGGTAGCGGTAAGACCCTCACCAGCTTCAAGACCGCACGCCGCCTGGCAGAAACCGGGCTTGTCAAGAAGGTCATCTTTGTCGTGGACCGTAAGGACCTCGACTACCAGACCATGCTCGAGTACAACAACTTCCAGGCGGACTCTGTTAGCTCCAGTAGCAGTACTCGTCAGCTGAGCAACCGTCTGGCAGACCAAGGCACCAGCATCGTGGTTACCACCATCCACAAGCTGTCTAACCTCACTAACGCTGAAGCAGACCACCCGATCTATAACCAGCGTGTAGCCATCATTTTTGATGAATGCCACCGCTCCCAGTTCGGCCAGATGAACGCCAACATCAAGAAGCGCTTCAAGAACTACTGCATGTTCGGGTTCACTGGCACTCCCATCTTTGATGAAAACTCCGCAGGAGGCCCCGGCACCACCACCGTCGAGGTCTTTGGTGACTGCCTGCACTCCTACACCGTTGTGGACGCTATCCGCGATAAGAACGTGTTGCCTTTCCACCTGGAATACACCAACACCAGCCCCACCTTCGCCTGCCTTGAAGAGAGCGCCTACGCAGACGAAGTCGCTGCTGAACGCGCCGCAACCCCTGATGCGAAGGAAATCGCCAAGTTCGCAAAGAGCAAGGAAGTACTCGAAAGCCCTGAACGTATCGAGGCTATCGCCACCTACATTCTGGATAACTACGACCGTAAGACTAACCAGAAAGAACGTGGCTACGACCTGAAGAAGTCCCGCACTATCAACAAGGTGACCGAACACTATGTGGAGCGTGTGCGCGGCTTCAACTCAATCCTGGCAACCTCGTCTATTGATGCTGCCTGCACCTACTACGACACCCTCAACACCCTGCAGGAAGAGCGCATTGCTGAGGGTGTGCTTGACCCTGCCAAGAAGCTGAAGGTTGCCATCATCTACTCGCAGGGCAACGGCGGGCAGCTGCTCGATACCTTCGGTGAGGAAGAAAACTATGAATTCCCCACCGCCGGTAGCGCAGAACAGAACCGCATGGTCGGTTTCCTCGAAGACTACAACACCATGTTCGGCACGAACTTCAGCGCTGACGGCGACTCCTTCGACAACTACTACAAGGACGTCTCCCGCCGCATGAAGGTACGTGAACTGGACCTGCTCATTGTCGTGAACATGTTCCTGACCGGCTTTGACTCCAAGACTGTCAACACCCTCTGGGTGGATAAGAACCTGAAGATGCACGGCCTGGTGCAGGCGTACAGCCGCACCAACCGCATTCTCAACTCGCTGAAGCTCTCCGGTAACGTGGTGTGCTTCCGCGACCTGGAACAGGCTACCAAGGACGCCTTCACCCTCTTCGGTGACACCGAGAACAGCAGCGGCCAGTCTGCCCTCGAC
>CALGXU010000456.1 GCA_937935205.1 uncultured Rothia sp. | reverse complement strand
GCCGTCTTCCCACAACGCGCAGTCTCTGGAGTCGATTAGCGAGTACGCCGAGCGCACCTCCTCGCATGCCGCTGCCGCAGCCGTCAGCGTCACCGACACCTTCGTGCATCGTATTCTTGGCGTTCCCGGCGCACTCATCGGTTCGGTACAGGTGCCGGACCCGCGCCCGCTGAGCCAGCGCCTGAACGCTTGGCATTACTGGTGGCAGGCGCACCTGCTGGATTGCGTGATTGATGCCGGTCAGCGTCACCTGCGCGAGGGCGATATTACTGCCGCCCAGGAGGAGCTGCACCGTGCCCGCGCGCTGTTGCGCGGCATTAACGTGCGCAACTATGGCCGCTTCGCGAACGACTACTTTGACGATATGGCGTGGCTGACCCTCGCGGTGGGCCGCATGAATTCCTTCTGCATTGAGCTGACCGGCGCGAATGATGTTGCCGCTCAGGATGCTGGCGCGGCTCTTTTCGAGCAGCTGGCGAAGGGTTTCTCCCCGGTGGGTGGCATGAGTTGGCGCAAGTCCAAGCGTGATTTTGTGAATGCTGCGGCGACTGCGCCGACCGCCCTGGCGTATGTGCGTGCGGGCGACCCGAAGACTGCCGCCGCGCTCATGGACTGGATGAATGAAACTCTCTGGGATGCAGAACGTTCGCTCTATATTGACGGCGTGAATGTGCGCGGCGACGAGTACGACTACGAACGCGGCGAATACACCTACAACCAGGGAACCGCCCTCGGCGCCCTGCTGAGCCTCGCCGCATCCGGCGTACCCTGCGAGGTGGACCCCGCCGAACGCGCCGAACGCCTCATCGTCGGCATCGTCAAACACATGACCGAAGAGGTGGAGTTCCTCTCCGGCGCGCGCCGCCGCATCCTCATCTCGCACGGCGACGGCGACGGCGGCCTGTTCACCGGCATTCTCGTACGCTACCTGGGCATGGCGGCATCCTCGCCGCTGCTCAGCGATGAGGCGCGCGCGCTCGCCTCGACTCTAGTGTACTCGACCGCGCGCGCCCTGTGGGAGGGTCGCCGCGAGTTTGACCCCGACCTGCCGATGAACGAGTACGGCATTGATCCGAACGAGATTCGCGGTAAGGCGCTCGTGCAGTTCTCCCCGCGCTTCACCGAGCCGATGAGCAAGGTTGTGAAGCCCGGTGCGCCGGTGGAGCTGTCCACTCAGGTGCAGGCGTGGACTATTTTTGAGACGGCGGCGCGTCTGGCGCATGCCCGTGATCTCGCCTCCCACGGTTTCTAAATTCTTATCGTTGATACAGCCCTAATCTTCTCCCGCCAAGGTATTCTCACGCCGGCGCAGAAAGGTTAGGGCTGGTTTCATTGCGGGGTCTTGCAGGCAGGCGTACGGTGAACTTTATGCTTGCTTCAGAATCACAACAGGTCACCGCCAGCCCGAACTCCAACACCATTTTCATGGTGTGGAAGTTCAAGGAGGGCGTCTCGCAGGATGCGCTCGTTGAGGGGTTCCAGAACCTCTGCGGGCTCGTCATTAACCTCAACCACACCGCCGCGAACCGCTACTCGCCCGAGAACGCCAACATTGTGCTGGGTATCAGCCACAGCGCGTGGCTGACCCTGGATCTGCCCAAGCCGCTGCCTCAGGAGCTCGTGGAGTTCGAGGAGATTAGGGGCCCCAAGCACACCGCGGTGTCCACTCCCGGCGATCTGCACTTCCACATCCGCGCGACTCAGCCGTCCATCGCCTACGATATGGCGTCCGCTATTACCGCAGCTCTGCGCGATATTGCCGAGGTACTGGATGAGGTGCACGGCTTCCGCTACTGGGACGGCCGCTCCATCATCGGTTTTGTGGACGGCACCGAGAACCCGCAGACCCCCGCGGCACGCGAATACTTCGGCCTCATCGGTGACGACGACCCCGCGTACAGGGGCGGCAGCTACCAGTTCGTGCAGAAGTACATTCACGACATGACCGCGTGGAACAGCCTGCCCGTCTCCGAGCAGGAGAAGGTCATCGGCCGCTCCAAGCACGACGACATTGAGATGGACGAGGACGAAAAGCCCGCCAACTCGCACTCCGCCATCGCCAATATCGGTGACGACTTCAAGGTTATTCGCGACAACATGCCCTTCGGCACCGTGGGTAACAACGAGCTGGGCACCTACTTCATCTGCTACGCCAGCACCTTCTCGACCGTCCGGAAGATGCTCATGAACATGTTCATGGGAGTGGACGGGGCCAACTACGACCGCCTGCTGGATTTCAGCACCGCGGTGACCGGCACCCTCTTCTTCGTGCCGACCGTGGATATGCTCGGTGACTTCGCCGGCTAAGCTTGGCTGAACCCAGCTGCACCCGGTTAGCTTCTTGCGAACCCCGCCTCCGGCAAAGGAGGCGGGGTTTTCCGGTAGGCTAGGGTGTAGACATTCAGACGGAAAGCAAACAATCGAGAGAAGAATGAGCGTTCTAGATAATTCTTTCCCCACCGAGGACTTTGGCTTCACCATCACCAGCCGCCTGGCGGACACCGCCTCCCCCAGCGCTGAACGTGTAGAAGCCAACGGCGGACAGTTCCGCGGACGCACCGGTGTCATCACCACCCCGCACGGACAGATTCAGACCCCTGCCTTCACCCCCGTGGGCACCAAGGCAACCGTCAAGGCGGTCCTGCCCGAATCCATGAAGGAGCTCGGCGCTCAGGCTCTGCTCTCCAACGCCTACCACCTGTACCTGCAGCCCGGCCCCGAAATCCTCGACGCGGCAGGCGGCCTGGGTGCCTTCATGAACTGGGACGGCCCCACCTTCACCGACTCCGGCGGCTTCCAGGTCATGAGCCTGGGCTCCGGCTTCAAGAAGGTGATCGACATGGGCACCGTCGCGGACGCTAAGGGCGCCGACGGCCGCCCCCTCGGCGACGACGACGTGGCGAAGGGCAAGGAGCGCCTCGCCCACATTGACGACGACGGCGTGAACTTCAAGTCGCACATTGACGGCTCGATTCACCGCTTCACCCCCGAGGTGTCCATGCAGGTGCAGCACCAGATTGGTGCCGACGTCATGTTCGCCTTCGACGAGCTGACCACCCTCTACAACTCCCGCGGCTACCAGGAGGAGGCGCTCGAACGCACCCGCCTGTGGGCGCTGCGCTGCATCGCTGAGCACCAGCGCCTGACCGCAGAGCGCGTGGGCAAGCCCTACCAGGCGCTGTTCGGCGTGATTCAGGGCGCCCAGTACGAGGACCTGCGCCGCAAGGCATGCCAGGACCTCGGCTCCATGCCCTTCGACGGCTTCGGCATCGGTGGCGCGCTTGAGAAGGAAAACCTCGGCACCATCGTGCGCTGGTGCGCCGAAGAGCTACCCGAATCCAAGCCCCGCCACCTGCTCGGCATCTCCGAACCCGACGACATCTTCGTCGGCATCGAGAACGGTGTGGACACCTTCGACTGCGTCTCCCCCACCCGCGTGGCACGCAACGCCGCCGTCTACTCCCCCACCGGCCGCTACAACATCACCAACGCGCGCTTCAAGGCGGACTTCTCGCCCATCTACGAGGGCTGCGACTGCTACACCTGCACCCACTACACCCGCGCCTACCTGCGTCACCTCTTCAAGGCGGACGAGCGCCTGGCGGCGACCCTCGCCTCCATCCACAATGAGCGTTTCATCGTGCGCATGGTGGATGACGCCCGCGAAGCCATCAAGGACGGCACCTACTTCGAGTACCGTGACGAGTTCCTCGGCAACTACTACTCCGGCAAGAAGCCCTAAACCCGCTCTTCAACCCGCGTAAGGAGAACCCTATGAGCATCACTCATGTTCCCGATGAGGAGCTTCTCGTCTTCGACCACGAGATCGCCGCACCGGTCGAGGACGTCTTCGGCGCCTACCTGGACCCCGAACTGCTGGTCCGCTGGTACGGCCCCGCCGGCTGGCACGTGCGACCCACCGACGTGGTCGTGGAGCCCGTCGTCGGCGGCATGCAGCGCCTGTCCATGATCAACGAGGTTGACCCCTCGGTGTCCTGCATTCTGCAGAGCCGCTTTTTGAGTATTGAACCGTTCAAGGAGCTCGAATACGCCGAGCAGCTGCCCGACCACCTGGGCAACCCCGGTAGCGTGCTGGTGTACCAGCGTCACCGTTTCTTCCCCGAAACCGTGATTACCGCCGACGGCGTGGGATCCGGTACCCGCATCGTCATTGAGATTGGTCCCATGCCCGCCTCGGTCCACGAGGAGGTGCGCACCACCTGGCGTTCAACCTTCGCCCGCCTGGATGACGTGCTCGCCGCCCGTGCACGCGGAGAGCTCTAAAACCCGCCGCGCCAAAACCCTCTGTGCCAGCTGCTTGATACCGCGCCAGCGGCCTGAGGTAGCTTCGAAACACGCAAGCGCCGCGTTAACGATTCATTCGTCAACGCGGCGCTTGTGTTTAATACCCGTGTCTTGCGGGGTGTGAGCCGTGAACTAGTTGGTCAGCTTCACGGTAATGACGGTGCTGCCACCATCCAGGGACACGCACTCGGGGGTCGCACGATCCGCGCCGTCACCCGGCTTCCAGTAGCAGCGCGCCGACATGACGGTACGCTCACCGTTCGCCTTATCGGTCACCTCGGCGGGGTTCTGCACCACAAACTGGCGGATCAGCTCACGCGCAAACAGGCAATCCACCGCGCCGGAAGCCACCTGAACCGTAGCGTTGTGTTTCAGGTAGCCGGTAGCGTCCATGCTGCCGCAGCTACCGCCCGCAGACTGAACATCCGAGCTGGACAGGCTCGCGGTGCTCGACGCCTTCGCCACAGCGCTCGCCGAGGTATTCGCCTTAGCCGATGCGGAGGAGCTCGCCGCCGCGCTCGCCTGCACGGTCGCCGTGGGGCTTGCGGTCGTGATGGTTCCGGGGCTCACGGTAGCCGCCGCGGTGGAGGTGTGCACAGTACCGGCAGTCGGGGTGCTTTCAGTGACCGTTGCGGTGCGGGTGGGCGAAGGGGTCGCCTTCGCGCTCGTAGCGCTCGGGCTCGGGGTCGCGGTAGCACTCGGGGAGGCGGTGGTGGCGCCTCCGGAGCATGCCGACAGGGCCAGCAGGAGCGTGGCACCGAGCGCTACGGGGCTGTAGCGCTTAGCGGTGCGGAGGGTAGTAGAAGAAGTCTGGGTAGAGTGCTTCTGTGCCGGATGCATGGTGACCTTTCTGCGTCATCGGTTCGGGTTCCTCACCAGTGTATTTTATAGACGCTACCTGTGAGATAGCTATACGGCATCGGCTATACGGCATCTGGGGAACCCGCAGAGTGCCGCCTCTGGGCGCAGCGGGATGGGGCACAGCGGGAAGAACACAATAGGAGGGGCTCCCCGTCATTGCGGGGAGCCCCTGCTCAACAATTCGTCACGCCCAAGATTTTGCTCCGACCTAGAAATGGCCACCCCCAATGGGCACCGAGTAGGTTCCTCCATCGTGGCAGGTCATCGCGCCGTCCTCCGGCTCGCCGTAGCAGGTAATCTGTTTGCCGGAATCGGTGGGGAACACCGTCACGTTATTCGGTCGTAGCATGAGCGTGTTCGCGGTCGTGCTCTCGACGTGCAGGGCCGCGGGGGTCGTGTCCTCAACGCGTTCGTCGTAGGCTCCCGTGGCGAAGTTCATGCGGGTGACGCGCACCGGCGCTGAGAAGGTATGACCCACCGCGCCGTTACCGTCGGTGAGCTGACCGCCCAGACGACGCTCGCAGGTCAGGGTGGATTCGGCGGGGTTCAGCTCGCAGACGGTCCGCTCGTCGTAGCTCTTGAAGCGGTAGTAACCGGCACCGGAATCGTAGCGGGCAGGCTCCATGAGGAACGGGATCTCGGGGGCGTCCGGGTTCTGCAGGCGAGCCACGAAGGCGGTGTCCTCGCCGATGGTACACTCGGGGGCGCCGCGATCCTCACGACGGTTCTCGACCATCTCGTACTCCGGGTTCCAGTAGCAGGTGGCGTCCTGCACCTTCGCGATTTGGTTCTGAGTCAGGTTGTCGTCGGCTCGCGGGGTAGTGACGTATTCGGTCAGCACATCCAGGGCGTGGGCGCAGTCCACGGTGCCGCGCAGCACCATGATTTCCGCGCCGGTCTTCAGGTAGCCCTTGCGACCGATGTGCCCGCAGCGCTCGCCGGCGGAGGCGCGTTCAGCCTCCACCTTTTCGGGCGCGCGGGGAGTGTCACCGGTGGGGTTTGCGACCGTTGCGGGGGTTCCCTTTGCGTCAGCGGGTGCGGAGGATTCGGACGCCTTCGCCTCGGCGCTCTCGCTGGGGGCGGGTGCCTGAGTCTCGGTGACGGTCGGCTCGGTCTTCTTCGTCGGCGTCGGGGACGCCGTGGAGGAAGGGAGCGGGTACTTCGAGTGGTTAGCCGTGCTGGAGGGGCTGGGGGTCGACGAGGAGTTTTCGCTCTGAGAACCGCCGAAGCAGCCGGTCAGAGCGAGGAGCAGGGCGGCGGCGCACCCGGTGGCGCGCATCGTGCGGCGACCCCAATCGGCGGGGCCAGCCTGAGTGTGGTGGAACGACATCGTTATCTCTCCCGGGAATGAACCTTTTGCACCCTTTGCAGAAGGTATTTAAAGCATACGCTTGACCCCGTTCAAGACCGGTTTATTACAGCGGAGCGCCCCTACTTCTGCGGCAGGTAGGAGCTCAGCAGATCACGCTGCTCGGGGGTCAGTCGAGTCAGTCGCCCCGCCCCGGAGTCCCAGAAGGCCAGCACGGTAAAGGCGCGCACGCATTCACGATGGTCCACCGGGGAGAGAATCGAGTAGCCAATCCGCACGGATGCGGCGCTGACCTTCTCCACGCTCAGGCGCACCGGCACGGGCTCGCCGGTGTAGGGCAGCTGAGCCAGGTAGCGGATGCCGTGCTCGGCAATGAGCGCCTGCACGCCCTCGGCAACCAGGTCAAAAAGCGGAATCGGAGGCTGCGGTGCCACGGTAGGCTTCTCACCCGAGGAGGGCGGCGGGCCGAAGAGCGCCACGCGGGCTTCTTCCATGACAGAGAGGATGGCAACGTTGTTGACGTGCCCGTAGGCGTCCATATCGCCCCAGCGTGCGGGTACGTGCACCAGCAATTCGTCGGTGGTGTCGGCTTCAGAGGCGGGGGTGTTTTCGCGGTTCTTTTCGTGGCTTTGCATGGTTTTAACTCTACTCCCCCACCGCTGTGAGGCGGCTATTCGTACGAATCCGCAAGGTACAGCAAATGAATCAGCTGATAATGATTCGGGGGCTAGAAATATATTTGATAGTTAAAGCGATGAGGCTCGAAAGCTACGATGCTTTCGAGCCTCATCCAACACACAGACATTTGAACGCATACAAGATCATACGGTTCACTGTCCATGATAGACCCGCTTCGGGAGCCCACGGTATTTTTACGGTTTTATTACGAGGAATTCCAGAAATTTTCCGTATTTTTCGTTTATTAATCGCAAGAGCCGCGGACTACCCCGCTCAAGGTCTCAGGGAACAAAATCCCCAGAGCCCAGAGTGCAGACCCCAGAACCACAGAATCTAAGAGCCTAGATTCTAGCGGCCCAGCTTAGCCGCAGTCTCCAGGGCATGATCAGCGTCGTACTTCATGGAGTCGTACTCGGCGGTTGCCTGCTGAGCCTCCACGAAGGTCTGCTCATCAATCATGTGAGTGTGGCGAATACGAGCGAAGTACAGCAGGCTCAGCACCACAAAGTAGCCCACGCCCACAATCGCCGGAATCATGGAACCGCGCACCATGAAGAGCGCAACCCACACCGCGAAGAGCAGCAAAACGCCGACCGCGGCAGTGAACTGGCCACCCCACAGGCGGAAACCATTGGTTGCAGGCTCAACACGCTTGTACACGATGTAGGCGAACAGAATCAGAACCCACACGGTCAGCGCGCACACCATAATCACAAAAATCATGGAGAGGAACGCTTCCTTCGGGCTGTACAGCGCCAGCAGAATAGCGATCACCATGCCGCTGGTCGACAGCCATACCGCACGAGCCGGAACACCGGCACGGTTCACCTGAGCCAGCTGGCGAGGCGCCATGCCGTCAGCCGCCAACGAGTGCAGCAGACGCGCACCCGCGTACAGGTTCGCGTTCGCACTCGACAGCGCCGCAATCAGCACCACAAAGTTCACGAAGTGCGCCACACCGTGCACACCCAGCTGTTCAAAGACCAGAACGAACGGGGAAGCCTCCACCGCATCGCCCAGGCCAGAGGCCGAACGCCACGGAATAACAGCCACAACAATCAGAACCGCCAGCACGTAGAAGGTCGCCAGGCGAACCATCATCGCCTTCGCCGAGGAACGCACCGAACGGGAGGGGTCCTTCGCCTCCGCAGCGGAGATCGAGATCATCTCAATACCACCGAAGGAGAACATCACAACAGCCAGCGACAGCCACACCGACTGCGGGCCATTCGGCATGAAACCGCCATCGTTGAAGAGGTTTGCGGTACCCACCGCAGCGTGACCGGGCAGACCGAAGAAAATCAGGCACAGGCCCACCAGCAGGAAGGCCACAATCGAAATGACCTTAATCGAAGACAGGAAGAACTCCAGCATGCCGAAAGACTTCACGCTGGTCAGGTTCAGCACAATCAGCGCCACACCAAACGCGGCAATACCGGCCCACAGAGGTAGCTGCGGCCACCAATAATTCAGGTAGGTCGCCACCGACACCAGCTCAACACCGGCAATCAGAACAGTCGCCGTCCAGTAGGCGATGCGAGTCAAAAAGCCCGCGAAGGGGCCCAGGTAGCGGGTAGCAATAGTACCGAAACCGCCGCGGACAGGGTAGCGAACCGCCATTTCACCGGTTGCCGCGCCAATCACCGAAGCGAGCGCAGAACCAATAGCGTAGGTGAGAATCACCGCGGGACCAGCCATCGCGATGGCGGTGCCCGAACCCAAGAAGAGGCCCGTACCGAGCGCGGAACCCATCACGATCATGGTCATCTGTCCGTGGGACAGAGAACGCTTCAGGGTGCGCGATCCGGCGGTCCCCGCTGCAGCCTGGCTGCGGGTATCGTCGTTGTGGGACACGAAGGTGCCTTCCGTCAGTACGCCTTAGGGGCGTGATGTGCAATGTGTGCTCGCACCCGGTTCCCGCGGCCTCATGTCCGCGATGGCAGGTGCGAATAGTTAACTATTCTACGGGCACACTCACATCGCTCAGAACGGCGCCGTCTAGAGTACAAAGGCGAATAGAGCACAAAAGTGAAAGGCACCGGACGGGGGTGCTCCCCCATCCGGTGCCTTGTAGGTGCCTTGTATGTTTTAGCCTCGCGAGGCTTTCACGCTATTTAGTGCTGTGCCGCGCTGGTGTCCTCATTAGCGTGCATAGCGTCCAGGTCGGGGCGCTCATAACCGCCCTGAACCTTCGACGAGATGGCGTAGCCAATAGAAATCAGCACGAAGAAGACGATGCCGACCATGATGGATTCCTGAACACCAGAGCCGGGCAGCATGAACATTGCCGCCAGGGTCGCCAGGACGCCCGCCAGGGCAAGACCAGCGGTGACGCGGCCACCCAGCACGGTGAAGGAAGAGGCGTTCTTCTGGTCCTTCTTGTACGCCTGGTAGGTCAGCAGAATCATGATCCACACGATCAGGATGCACAGGGTCACCAGCGCCATGAGCAGGGCGAAGATGTCGCCAATCTTAGCAACAGCCATCACGGTCGCCACAACAACGCCGGTGAAGGAGATGAGCAGAGCCACGACCGGCACGCCGCGCGAGGAGGTGCGGGCAGCCACTGCGGGAGCCATGCGGTCAGAGCCCAGGGCGTGCAGCAGGCGAGTTGCCGCGTACAGGGAGGCGTTAGCACCAGAGAGCGCAGCAACGAGCACCACGAAGTTCATGATGTCCGCCGCGAAGGGGATACCCAGCTCGGAGAAGACGAGCACGAACGGCGACTCGGTCAGCTCCGAGTTCTGTGCGGCGGTCTGCCAGGGCACCAGGCACAGGATAATCGCCATGGACACCACGTAGAAGGTGGACAGGCGCCAGATCATTGCCTTCACGCTGGTTGCCACCGAGCGTGCCGGGTCTTTCGCCTCCGCTGCGGAGAGAGAAATCATTTCCACGCCGCCGAAGGAGAACATGACAACAGCCATCGAAATCCAGATGGATGCCGGGCCGTTGGGCAGGAAGCCGCCGTCGTTCACGAGATTTGCGGTACCCGCCGCGGCGTGGCCGGGCAGACCCACGAACACAAGCAGCACACCAATCACCATGAACACGATGACGGCAGAAACCTTAATCGAAGAGAGCAGGAACTCCAGGGCACCGAAGGACTTCACGCTCACCAGGTTCAGCACCAGAATAATTGCGCCGAAGAGAGCGACGAACACAGCCAGGGGAACGTCCGGGAACCAGTACGCCATGTAGTGGCCAACCGCCACCAGCTCGGCACCGGCCAGCGGCACGGTGCATGCCCAATACGCCCAGCGAGTCAGGTAGCCGCTAAAGGGGTTCAGGTATCGGCTCGCAATGGTGCCGAAACCGCCCTGGACGGGGTGACGCACGGACATTTCGCCCGCGCACGCAGCAATGGTTGCCGCAATCATCGCACCAATAGCGTAAGAGATGATTGCGCCGGGGCCCGCAATTTTAATGGCGGAGGAGGAGCCCAGGAACAGGCCCGTACCCAGCGCCAAGCCCATTGCAATCATGGTCAACTGGCCGTGGGAGAGGGAACGATTCAACGAGTCGTTCTTCGACTGCTCGGGGGTGTTCCCCTGCAGTTTAGACATAACGTATCTCTTTCTTAGACATGCTGTGTATTGAACAAAGCTGAAATGGCAACGCCGCCCAGGCGTTAGGCCGGGCGGCTGTGCACATCAGCTGTAAGGAGGTTAGCTTATGCCACGTACTCGAGTTCGTGACGCTTGAACCAACCAATAATCGGGTAGCTGATCGGCATGAGGAGCACCTCGACCAGGCACTTGTAGATATAGCCGATTAGTACGTAGTTGATGAATGCTTCCACGGTGTCGATGCCGAGCACCGGTGCCGCAATGGAGCAGAAGATGAGGGTATCGAGCAGCTCACCGACCAGGGTGGAGACAATCATGCGCAGCCACAGGAAACGGCCCTTGCTTGCCTTCTTCATCGCGACCATGACCCAGGCGTTCAGGGTCTGACCGAAGAGGTAACCGAGCAGGGAGCCCACAAAAATCTGCCAGACCGGACCGAGAACCTGCGCGAACGCCTCCTGGCCGTCGTAGAAGCTCGCAGCGGGCAGGTGCACAATCAGCAGGAAGCACAGGGCAGCAAAAGCAGCCGAGCCGAAGGACGCCACAATGGCGCGGCGGGCACGCTTGAAGCCGTACACCTCAGAAAGAAGGTCGCCAATCACGTAGGCGAGCGGGAAGAGGAAAAAACCACCGTCGGTGACAATGGTCGAGCCAATCAGGGGCAGCTCGAAGGGCAGCGGACCGAACTCCACGCCCTTGGTTGCACCAATATTCGAAATGATCAGGATGACGCAGGATGCGCCCAGCAGCAGATCAAAGTAGCCGCGGCGACCGGCCCAGGGCACCTTGACGGTGCTCGTCTGAGCTTTAGATTCGCTAACGGGTTTAGCCATTACTTTCCCCAAGTCTTTCTTCATGCGATGTGTTTCTTCACGTCAGGTACGAGCCCTCACGCGTGGTGGTGAGCCTGCAATGCAGGGCAGGGTTCACCGGCTCGTCTGCCACCCGAGCCTATCTAATAGTACCTATACGCCGTGCCGGCGGCAGGTTTATGGGCTCCTTTCAAGAGTGTGGACAGTTCAAGAGTGTGGACAGGCCCCGGCCGCTGCAGAACCCCCGCACCTACAATGGAGGTATGAAGAGTCTGATCCGCAGAGTTCACCGCAGCGGAGTTCACCGTACCGGACAGGTGGCGTCCCCGCTGGAGGCGGGGCGTGCTTCACGTGCCTCAGTTTGCGGCTCAGTGCGCGGCGCGGTTCGTGGCTCTCTACGGCGAGCGCGGAGGCGGCACCGTAACCAGCGGCGGTTGAGCGCGCATATTCCGCGTCTGCATCCGCTGTTCATCTATGCGGCGCAGGCTGTGCGCACCGGTATCTCCCTGCTGGAGCCGATGCTTCTGGCTTCCTCTGAGCTGCTCGGTTACCGGTCGTTTACGCATCGGGGTCGCAATATCTACTACCGGGTCGATAATCTGCATCTTCTGTCTGAATCTGAGTCTGCGCCCGGTGTGCTGTTCTATTTTGATGGTGATCATCTATCGCGTGCCGGGAGTCGCTTGTTGCGTCGTGCTTCTCCCCTGCGTGCCGAGTTGGCGCAGGTGGCGGCTGAGTTCAATATGCTGTCGGTGCCGGTACTGTCGCCGGGTAGCCTGCGGGAGCCTCACCTAACGGATGCCGGCTCCTATGCGCCTCCGCTGACGTATAACTGGTGGGTTCGCGCCCGTTCGAACGGCAGGATGGTTCGCGCCCTGATTGAGGAGATTGCCCTGGCGTACGGGGTGGATATGAGCCGCGTCTGGTGTGCCGGTTATTCGGGTGGTGCGGAGTTCCTCAGCTATGAGCTGCTCTCGCACGATATTGATTGGATCCGTGGAGGCGGTGCGACCTTCATCGGTGGCGGCGGTGCCGACGGTGTGCCGGAACGGGTACGTGAACGGGCGGCGTTGAATCCTTCCTCGCATGAGCATCTGTTGATGAGTTGGCATGTGGGTGTGTTGGATGGGCGTTCGCCGTCGGGTCGTCGGCGTATGGCGACCAGCGCGGAGGGTAGCTGGTCGGCGCGTATTGCGGTGCAGGAGGGTAGTGCTTTCTATGAGGGTTTGGGGGCGCGGACTTTGTTGCAGGTGACTCCGGGGCGCGGCCATACGGGGTATCCGATTGCGTCGCTGGTGGGTGCTGATTTGGCGGCGGCGACTCGTTTGGGGTTCCTGTAGGGGGAGGTTATTTCGTCATAAACGTGAAAATTCGCATGGATTGGGCAAATTTCTTGGTGACACATTCAATAAATTCGTCATTTGCTGACGATTTGGGGTAGAGTGTCACTATGCCTCGTATTTCTGCTGCAACCAACGCCGCCCAGCGCGAGAACACCAAGCGTGCCATTCTCAACTCCTTCGGCGAGATCCTCTACACCCGCGGCCTGCCCGGCCTGACCATGACCGACGTCGCCAAGAACGCCGGCATCGGCCGCACCGCGGTCTACAACTACTTCGCCGACATGGGCGAACTGTTGGTCGCCTACGCCCTGGACGAGACCGAACGCTTCCTCAACGAACTGCGCGCCGGCCTGGAGGGCATCGAAAACCCGATTGACCAGCTCGCGGTCTACATTCGCCTGCAGATCAACGATTTGGCGCGCCGCCACCTGCCCCCGGGTCCGGCGATGCGCTCCATGCTTTCCCCCGAGTCGTACGCGAAGCTCGGCAAGCACGTGCACGAACTGCAGATGGTGCTGGCTCATATTCTTTCTGCCGCCATTGTTGAGAACTACATTCCGAAGAACGACATTCGCGAACTGGCGATGCTCGTGCACGGCTCCCTCTCCTCGAGTGCGGGCCGCGCCGAGGACGCACCGGATGAGGATACTCGCGAACGCCAGATTCTGAATACTATCCGTTTTATTCAGATGGGACTGGGCGCACGTTTTGACGCCGAAGGCAACCCTGTTCACCTGGACTCCGAGGAGTCTCTGCCGGAGCAGTCGCCCGTGCAGGAGGCGAACCTGAAGGTCGCTTCCTAAGGGTTGAGCGGGCCGAATAGCTACAAATAATGCCGCGGACCTGATGCTTCTTTGCATCGGTCCGCGGCATTTTCTGTATTCGGGTAGGTTTTTACGCGGGTAGGCTGTTACGCGCCGGGCAGCAGTGCCGGGGAGATGGAGTCCAGGTCCAGTACGCGCGCGTACATGACGGCGCGGCGGTGCAGGGCGTTGCGCAGTGCGCGGTGCACGCCGTCTTCGAGGTAGAGTTCGCCGCCCCATTTGACCACGTGCGGGAAGAGGTCGCCGTAGTAGGTGGAGTCTTCGGCGAGTAGGGTTTCGAGGTTGAGGGTTTTTTGGGTGGTGATGAGGGTGTCGAGGCGCACCTGCTGCGGCGGGATTCCTCCCCAGTCGGCGTGGGTCATGCCGTGCTGGGGGTAGGGGCGGCTGTCGCCTACTTTTTTGAAGATCATGGTGGTGCTTTCTGCAGGTGTGGGGTGCCTCGGCGGCGCGTGGAACCGTGGGGGTTCTGAAGAAATAGTACCAAGGGGTATAAAAAATCCCCGGTCTTAGAATCTAAGACCGGGGATCGGTGGCGGAGGATGGGGGATTTGAACCCCCGAGGGCTGTTAACCCAACACGCGTTCCAGGCGTGCGCCATAGGCCGCTAGGCGAATCCTCCAGCTATGTTTTCTACGCATTGCGTAGGCAACGAATAAAACTTTACTACGCTTTTGTGAAGCATGCAAGCCCCGAATGGGAAAAGTAACAGAAAGCACATTTGTGGGTGCTTGTGTACCTGTTTTTGGGGCGCCTGTTTTCGGGCATAGAAAAACCTCCTACGCACCCGCTGAGGATTCGGATTCTGAGCGAGCGAAGAATCAATCCGGATCCGAAGCCGCGGAGCGCCAGCGGAGCGGGCACGTAGTGCATATGACGGGTGCGAACTACCTAGCTGCCTGATTTTAGGCATGAAAAAACCTCCTACGCACCCGTCATAGCTCGAATACCCTTGCTACCTTCCGGTCCTGGGGGAGTTTTCCAAGATAACGCCACGTAAGAGGCAAGAACCAGTGTACCGGATTTTTGGGCTCTTGGGAATTCGGCGCGTCCGCGGTATTTCTGTGGGCGTACATGCCACCCGGGTGAGCGTCCATAGTAGATGTCACGGTGGCGGTGTTGTGCTGGGGTGCTGTAGCAGCGTGTTCGCCGGTGACTGTCGGCCACTCGGGCCGGGGGTAAAGCGTCTAAAATGGTAGGGATTGTCCTATCCGCACCCCGAGTTGAAGAGGTTGCCGTGAGCACTGCCCTTTATCGTCGTTATCGCCCCGAAACCTTTGCTGAGGTTATCGGGCAGGAGCACGTGACCGAACCTCTGATGGTCGCTTTGGAGAAGAACCGTGTGAATCACGCGTACTTGTTCTCGGGTCCGCGTGGTTGCGGTAAGACCACGTCGGCGCGTATTTTGGCGCGCTGTTTGAATTGTGCGCAGGGTCCGACTCCCACTCCGTGTGGTGTGTGCGATTCGTGCCGTGAGCTGTCGCGCGATGGTGGCGGTTCTCTTGATGTGATTGAGATGGACGCGGCGAGCCACGGCGGCGTGGATCATGCCCGTGACTTGCGTGAGCGCGCTACTTTGGCGCCGGTGCGTGACCGTTACAAGATCTTCATTATTGATGAGGCGCATATGGTGACCCGTGAGGGTTTCAATGCGCTGCTGAAGATTGTGGAGGAGCCGCCGGAGCACGTGAAGTTTATCTTCGCGACGACTGAGCCGAATAAGGTGCTGGGTACGATTCGTTCCCGTACTCACCATTACCCGTTCCGTCTGGTTCCGCCGGAGGTTCTTCTGCCGTTCCTGCAGGGTCTGTGTGATCAGGAGCAGGTGGCTGTGGAGCCGGGTGTGTTGCAGCTGGTGATTCGTGCTGGTGGCGGTTCGGTGCGTGATTCGCTGTCGATTCTTGATCAGTTGATGGCTGGTGCGTCTTCGCAGAACGGTATTGAGTATGACCGTGCGGTGGCGCTGCTTGGTTATACTCACGCGCAGCTTCTGGATGAGGTTATTGAGGCGTTGGGTGCGAAGGATGCGCCGACTCTCTTTGGTGCGGTTTCTCGTGTGGTGGCGACCGGTCAGGATCCTCGCCGTTTTGTGGAGGATCTGCTGGAGCGTCTGCGTGATTTGATTGTGGTGAAGGCTGTTCCGCAGGCTGCCGGCCAGATTTTGCAGGGTGTTCCGCAGGATCAGTTGGAGCGTTTGGCTCAGCAGGCTCAGGCTTTGGGTGAGCGTGAGTTGACGGTTGCTGCGGGTACGGCGAATGAGACTTTGAATAGTATGACGGGTGCGGCGAATCCGCAGCTTCAGTTGGAGTTGCTGTGTGCTCGTCTGCTTCTGCCTGCGGCGGAGGGTTCTGCCGGTGGTGCGGAGGTTGCGGCTTTGGCTTCTCGCTTGCAGGTTTTGGAGCGTCGCGTGGCTTCTGGTGCTGCCGGTTCGGTTCCGGCGCTGGGTGGCATGTCTGCTGCTCGTGCGGCGGGTATGGCGGCGGCGGGTCTGGCGCCTAAGACTCAGGCGGCTCAGCCCCCGCAGCAGCCTACTTCTCAGCATGCAGCCCCTCAGCAGGGCG
>CALGXU010000455.1 GCA_937935205.1 uncultured Rothia sp. | reverse complement strand
AACCCCAGCGCGGCGAGTTCGGCGATGAGTTCCGCGTACTCGTCGTGAAAATCTAGGTAGCCCTCCGGAGCGTTTGATAGCGCGGCTTGTTCGCGCATGGGTCCCTCTTTCATCTGCGGGATGTGGCGGCACCTTGTCGTACCGTGCCGCCGAAACCCTGAATGTGTGTACGCAGATAAGGGTGTTTGCATGTGTGAGGCCACACCTTATCTGCACGAATAAGAGATATTTTTTCAAAAAATATGCCCTTTTATCTAAATTTATCGCTGAAACTTACCCCTATTCAAATACGTGCACTCTTAACACGGTTTCTTACGGAAAGATGACAGCGTTTAGCGCGACTACAGGGCAAAATATGCACAAAGACTCGTATTCTGCACTAAAAAATGCGGTGGAAAAATCCGCTCACCCGCACCCGCACAGGCAAGCACAATAGGCCCCGCGCTGACTCTACCCTCAGCACCACCGGCCAATCCGTGAGCCGCGGCGAAATATGCGAAACTGGAAGGATGAGCGAACACCCCCTCCCGAGTAGCATCCGCCCGCGCGCGGATCGAGCTACAGACCCCGCGCCCAGCAGCGCCGCACACCGCGAAAAACACGAAACCGGCGGCAAGACCGAGCAGCCCGCCGAGCACCTCATCAACGCGCTCGCCGCAGAAACCGGCATCGCGCCGCACCGCATCCGCGCCGCCGTGGCGCTACTCGACGCCGACAACTCCGTACCCTTCATCGCCCGCTACCGCAAAGAAGCAACGGGCGCCCTCACCGACACCCAGCTGCGCACCATCCAGTCGCGCCTGGGCCAGCTCCGCGCCCTCGAAGAGCGCCGCAACCGCGTGCTCGAAGCGCTCACCGAACGCGCCGACGAAGGCCTCATCGACCCGCTCACCCTGCTGCAGCTGCGTTCCTCGCTCATGAACGCCGCCACCATCGCAGACGTGAACGCCATCTACGCCCCGTACCGCAGCGAGCGCGTGACCCGTGCCCAGATGGCGCGTGCCGCCGGGCTTGATTCCCTCGTCGAAGACCTGCTGGAGGTGCCCCTCGCCGAGGCGCACGCCATTGCCGCCGCCTACATTACCGACGGCACCGAAGACGACGAGGACGAGGGCGTCGAGGTTGCGGAAGCAGACGAAGCCCTGCAGATTCACAGCGCCGAAGAGGCCCTCGACGGTGCCCGCGCGATCCTGATTGACCGCGCCCTCACCGACCCGGTGCTGAGCGAAAAGCTCCTCAAGCGCCTGCGTGAAGGCGGCGTGATTGAGTCTCGCGTGATTGCCGGTCAGGAAAGCACTGGCGCAAAGTTCTCCGACTATTTCGCCTTCTCGGACCGTATTCGTTCCATTCCGCCGCACCGCGTGCTGGCGCTGCACCGCGCCAAGGATGCCGGCGTGGTGCGCCTCAAGGTGGATGTGGCACCCGCCCCCGTGGCGCTCAGCCGCCTGCGCGGTGCCGCCCGCGCCGAGGCAGAAGCCGCCGCCGAAAATTACGAGAACGTCCGTTCTGCATACGAGCGTGAAGTCGCCGCCGCGCTACGCATCCCCGTGCAGGTGCTCAACACCGTCGACGACGAAGACCGCGTACTCGGCTGGCTCGCCGCCACCGTCCGCACCGCATGGCGCAGCCACCTGCGCCCGCGCCTTGCCGAACGCATCCGCCACCAGCTACTCGACGCCGCCGCACAGCACGCCACCGAGGTGTTCGCCTCCAACCTGCGCGATATTCTGCTCGCCGCACCCGCCGGACACAAGACCACCCTCGGCCTGGACCCGGGCCTGCGCCACGGCGTGAAATACGCCGTGGTCGACGGCACCGGTGAGCCGCTGCGCGTGGGCACCGTCTACCCGCACGCCCCGCGCAACCAGTGGGCAGAAGCACTGCGCGAGCTCGCCGCCGCCTGCCGCGAGCGCGGCGTGGAACTCATCGCCATCGGCAACGGCACCGCAAGCCGCGAAACCGACAAGCTCGCCAGCGAACTGATCCGCACCCTGCGTGAGGAAGGTGTGGAAGCACCCCAGAAGGTGACCGTCTCCGAGGCGGGCGCCTCCGTCTACTCCGCCTCCGCTCTTGCCGCCGCGGAACTGCCCAACTACGACGTGACCGTGCGCGGCGCCGTCTCCATTGCGCGCCGCCTGCAGGACCCGCTCGCCGAGCTCGTCAAAATCGACCCGCAGTCCATCGGCGTGGGCCAGTACCAGCACGACGTGCCGCCCGCTGCCCTGCGCCGCGCCCTCAACGACACCGTCGAAGACTGCGTGAACGCCGTGGGCGTGAACCTCAACAGCGCCTCCGTGCAGCTGCTCGCGCACGTGGCGGGCGTGGGCACCGCGACCGCCGAACGCATCGTCGCCTACCGCACCGAACACGGCGCCTTCGCGAACCGTCAGCAGCTGCTGAACGTGCCGCGACTGGGCGCGAAAACCTTCCGCCAGGCGGCAGGATTCATCCGCATCCGCGGAGGCGAGGAGCCTCTGGATGCCTCCGCGGTGCACCCGGAAGCCTACCCGCTCGCGCGCCGCATTATTGCCGACGCGCAGGCCCGCAACGGCGCTCGCTGGGGGTCCGGCGCCTTGGGCACCTCGGACGGTAGCGACCCGCTGGCCGGGCTGAACCCCGCCGACTACGTGCAGGGTAGCGACACTCAGAGCGATATCCAGGCGAGCGCGGACGAAGCCGCCGCCGGCGTGTACACGGTCGAGGACATCTTCACCGAGCTGCGCCGCCCCGGCCTGGACCCGCGCGGCAGCTTCCGCACCGCCCGCTTCTCCGAATCCGTCTCGCACTTCGAGGACGTACGCCCCGGCATGGTGCTCGAGGGCACCGTCTCGAACGTTGCGGCATTCGGCGCGTTCGTGGATATTGGCGTGCACCAGGACGGCCTCGTGCACATCTCGCAGATGAGCCGCGGCTACGTGGCGAACCCGCACGATATTGTGCGCAGCGGCGACATCGTGCAGGTGCGCGTGGTGGAGGTTGACCCGGCGCGCCGCCGCATCTCCCTCTCCCTGCTGGTAGAGGACGAGAACTAGCGAGTGAAAGCTAGCCGCGCAGCGCTCGCTGGGATAGCTGCAGAAAAGCTACCCAATCCGAGAATGAGCGTTCGCTAAAAACTCAGTCCCGAAAACATCAACCCTGAGAACGCAATAAAGCCCCGACAAGCACTAACTGTGCCTTTCGGGGCTTTACTCTGCCTAGCTTCAAGTCCCTAGATACGGGACTTTATGCTCCAGCTAGAAGTCAATATTCGCCGGGTCAGGACCAATACGACCCTCGGGGGTGGAAAGCGCATCCACGGCCGCGATGTCCTCGGCGGTCAGCTTCACGTTCACCGACGCCAGGTTCTCCTCAATGCGGGAGGGGGTCACGGACTTCGGGATAGCCACGGTGCCCTTGGCGAGGTGCCACGCCAGCACGACCTGCGCGGGGGTCGCGCCGTGGCGCTCCGCAATCTCAGCCAGCACGGGGTTCTGCAGCAGATCGCTGCCGTTACCCAGCGGGCTCCACGCCTGAGTTGCGATGCCGTACTCAGCGTGGACGGCGCGCAGCGCCTCCTGCGAGAAGTAGGGGTGCAGCTCAATCTGGTGGATGACCGGAACCACGCCGGTCTCCTCGATAATCTCGCGCAGCTGCTCCTCGGGGAAGTTCGAAACACCAATCGAACGGACCTTACCCTGCTTCTGCAGCTCAATCAGCGCACGCCAGGAATCCAGGTACAGGCCCTGCTGAGGCTTGGCCCAGTGAATCAGGTACAGGTCAACGTAGTCGGTGCCCAGCTTCTCCAGGGAAGCCTCGAACGCCTCGAACGCGCTCTCGTAGCCCTGGTCGGAATTCCACAGCTTGGTGGTGAGGAAGATGTCTTCGCGAGCCACGTCGGAGTTAGCGATAGCGCGGCCCACGCCCGCCTCGTTGCCGTAAATAGCGGCGGTGTCGATGTGGCGGTAGCCGATCTGCAGGGCGGTGCCCACAACCTTTTCGGCGACCTCGTCCTCAACCTGCCACACGCCGTAGCCCAGCTGCGGAATGGCTCGGCCGTCGTTGAACTTTACGTTCGGTACGTTGTAGCTCATGCTGCTCCTTTGGAATCTATGGGGAGGCGGCGCCTCCGTCAGTAGTCCTACAAGGCTACGCCTCAGAGCCCCTGCTGAGAAGGGCCGGGCCAGAATCGGGCGTGAATCTAGCCGGAGGCGTAACCACGTGACGAAAAATGACGGGCGCCAGAAATACCGCTTAGGCTGGAGGGCGGCTACCGCTCGACAGCCGGCGCGAAGAGCTCACGCACATCCTCAGCCGTCACCGCCGCGGAGGCGAACTCGCCCTCACCGACCACCGCATCGAAGAGCGCGGCCTTCGACTCCTTGAGCTGCATGACCTTCTCCTCAATCGTGCCCTCGGCGACCAGACGGTAGACGTGCACCTCCTTGTCCTGGCCGATGCGGTGAATACGGTCCACCGCCTGCTGCTCGGCGGCGGGGTTCCACCACGGATCCATGATGAACACGTGATCCGCCTCGGTCAGGTTCAGACCGAAACCGCCAGCCTTGAGCGAAATGAGGAACACCGGCTCCTGACCGCTCGTGAACGCCTCGATGACCTCGGCGCGGTTGCGGGTCGAACCATCCAGGTACAGGTGGCCGATGCCCTCCTCAGCCAGGCGCGCCGAAATGCTCTTGAGGTAGCCGGTGAACTGGCTGAACACCAGCACACGGTGGCCCTTCTCGAGCAGGTCGGGTAGCTGCTGAACCAGGTAGTCGCGCTTGACCGACGACACCCCGGCGTAGGCTTCCGGGTCAATCAGCGCGGCATCAAGCGCCAGACGGCGCAGCAGGGTCAGCGACTGGAAAATCGTGAACCGGTTCTTGTCCATATCCTCCAGCAGACCCAGCACCTTCTGGCGTTCACGCTGCAGATGCGTGTCATAGATGCGGCGGTGACCGGGAGCCAGCGGCAGGTTCACGCGCGTATCGTTCTTCGCCGGAAGCTCCGCCGCCACCAGCTCCTTGGTGCGGCGCAGCATGAGCGGGCGGATGCGCCGACGCAGACGAGCAGTCGTCGCCGCGGCGTGCGCCGGGTCCTCACCAGACTCCGCCGGGCGAGCGTACAGGTCACGGAACGCGCGGGCGGAGGGGAACAGGCCATCCGCCACAATCGCCAGTAGCGCCCACAGCTCCATGAGGTTGTTCTCAATGGGCGTGCCGGTCATCGCGATCTTGGTGCGGGCGGGCATTGCGCGGGCGATGGACCAGGCGCGGGTGCCCGTATTTTTGACGAATTGCGCCTCGTCCAGCAGGAGCGCACCCCAGCCTTCGGGGGCGGAGAGTTCGCCCGTGGACTCGTCAACGGCGCGCTCGTCTACAGCGCGACCCAGCGTGCGGGCGTAGCCGGTGTAGGCGTCCTCGTCCATGCGCAGCAGCGTGTAGCTGGTCAGCACCAGGTGCGCCCCAGCGATGCGCTCGGCAAGCGGGGTCTTACCGGCGGTGGTTTCGGTAATGGTCACGACCTTCGCCTCGGGTAGGAAGCGCTCAGCTTCCGCCGCCCAGTTGGCGATAACGGAGGTCGGCGCAACCACGAGGAAGGGCGCGAACGGCTCGACGCTCTCACCTCGCTTTGCGGCACGTTCGGAGGCGGCACGGTGCTCCTCGATCGCGTGGGCGAGCAGGGCGAGAGCCTGCACGGTCTTACCCAGACCCATATCGTCGGCAAGAATACCGCCCAGCCGCTGCTCGTACAGGAAGGACAACCACTGGAAACCCTCCACCTGGTAGGGGCGTAGGGTCGCCTGCAGGCCGGTGGGCACCGGACGCTGAGCGATAACCCGGCGGGAAGCCTTCTGGGGCGCGGGGGAATTCTGAGCTCCCTTGTCAGATGCTTTTTCAGCGCCCTTTTCAGAGTTCTCTTCGGTGCTTTCCTCGGCATCCTCCAGACCCTCAACCAGCTGTAGCAGCGAACGCACCTGAGCATCCCACCGCGCGGTCGTATGCACGCTCGCCGCCAGCGACTCTAGCTCAGAGAACAGCCCCGCCTGGTGACGGTTAATGCGCAGCTCACCGCCCGCATCGTCGAGTTCGCGAGCCTCCGCAATGAGGGTGCGCAGGGTCTTAAACTCGGGTCGACGCAGCGAGAAATAGGTGCCGTTACCGAGCAGAATACGGTCCGCCCCGCGGTCGAGCGCCTCAAAAATCTGGGCGAACGGCACGGTCCAATTATTGACCTTCACAGCAATGCCCAGGCCGAACCAGTCGCGAGAATTACCCTCGCTCACGGTGATTTCAATCAGCGCGTCGGTTGCCTCCACGAACTGTGGCGGGGTGCCGTTAAAACGCACCTGAACAGCGGAAACACGGCGAAGCTTCGGCAGAATCGCGCTGAGCAACTCGCGGGTTTCCCAGCCTTCGATGCGGCGCTCCTCCAATCCGGAAAGCGCCGGGTGGGCGGCAAGAATGGCGCGCACCGAACGCAGTACGCGCGCCTCAAAACGCTCATCGCGAACCTCGCCGCCCTCTTCACCGGGGTAGCCGAAAACGGGCAGGCACTGAACATCGGAGCCAGTCGCCGGATTTTGCGCGCTTGCATCCTCGGCGCTCGCCTCATCAGTGCTGTCCTCCGCGAAGGGGTTCAGCGGGTACTCCCAATGCCAGCTCAGCTGCGCGTCGTGGCGTACCTGCTCGTCAAAGCTGATTTCAAGCACCAGATGCGGCGGCTTCACGCGCGGCAGCGCCAGCGCCGGATCGGGGGTCAGCGAGGGAATGGAGCGGCTGAGTGCGGGCAGATATTCCTTCTGGAACGTGGCGCGTTCCGCGGCGGGAATGTGCACGGTTCCGGCGCTAATGAGCGATTCGGAGGCGGCATCGAGCGGCTCGACCAGGGGGATGAGCGCCAGCTCCACACCCTCGGGCAGTTCGGGTACGGCGGGGGAGTAACGCACCCGTTCACCCTGTACTGGGGCAATCGTCGGCGCGCTATTCTCGGCTTCCTCAGTCGGCGCCTCCTGCTCGCTTTTCTGAACAAAAGATTCGCGGTCCACCTCGTCCAGCGCGCCGGGGCGCGCGGTCTTCCAATGCACCGCCTTTGCCGCCTGCTCGTACTCCTGCTGGGCGAGCCCGCCCAGGGCAAAGAAGCCGGTGCGCGGGGTGCCGATGGGGTGGCAGTGCGCGGCGGGCAGCCAGAGCTGGCGCAGTAGTTCGCCTTCGCGTCCTTCCCAGCTGAGCGCGGCTTGAAGCTGCAGGCCGGCGCCTTCTCCGGGTGCATTTTCTGC
Source organism: uncultured Rothia sp. (assembly GCA_937935205.1). GTDB lineage: Bacteria > Actinomycetota > Actinomycetes > Actinomycetales > Micrococcaceae > Rothia. The sequence goes on along the minus strand of CALGXU010000455.1, from coordinate 9,008 downwards.
GGCGGTGGCGTGCAGGCGCACCTGTGCGGGGCTCAGCACGGCGTAGTTCACCTCGCGACCGTTGACGAGCAGGGGCAGGCCAATATCCTCCGCGCGGGCGAGCACATCCCAGAGCAGAGTGGAGGCAGAAGCGCTAATCGAGATCCAGTCGCGGTGCGAGGAATACATGTTCTGCCAGGGGCGGGCAATCGAGTAGAGCTCGGCGAAGAATCGTTCGTGTTCGGGGTAGATTTCGTGCCGTCCGACGGGTCCGCCCACGCTGGAGGCGAAGGTTTCCCAGCTGAGTCCGCCCTTGATCCAGCGCCCGGTTTTGGACGCCATGAGCGGGCGGGCGAGCAGGTTAATGCTGGGGGTTGCGCCGGGCATATTGCGGCCGCGCGCGTAGGATCCGGAGACGCTCAGCGAGAAATCCAGGGCACCGCTCACGCGCATCGAATCAATGCCCGCGAGGTCCTGACGTGCGGAAAGAACGGAGGAGAGGTCGCGCCGCCAGGCAGAAATCTTGGAGGTGGAACCATCCAGCACGGTCGGAGAGGAACCTAGCTCGTTGAGCGCAAAGCGTCCCTGGGGGCTTTCGGGTGCGGTAGCCTCTGCATCGGGTGCGGGCAGTTTTGCCGCGGTGGTGAGTGCACCGGAGGCGCGCAGCGCCGCGAGCGGGTCGGCGGATTTCTTCGCCTCCGCAACGTCCGCGCTCTTTGAACCTGCGAATCCCTGCGCCTGAGCCGCGCCCTTCGCCGCGGCAGAGGCTGCAGAGGGTACGCCGACCGGTCCGGGGTGTTCGCTGAGTGCCTTTTTCGCTACGGAGGCGCGGTCGAGCGCGGTGAGCATGAGCGCTACGGCGTGCTTGCAATCGGTGAGCACGGGGCAGGTGCAGCGGGCGGCGAAGGTCGCGGAGCCGCTGACGGCGGGGAAGAAGCGAATGGTCACTTCGTAGGGAATGATGGTGCTTCCGTTAACGAGCCCGGTGAGGGTGCTGTTGTCTTCGTCGTAGCTGTAGCGGATGACTTCGCGGTTGCGCTGGTAGGCGACGCCGCGCTGGTAGGTGCGGTGCCCGGCCTGGCGAATGATCTGCGGTACGGTGACGGGAATTTCGGGGAAGGGGTTGTTGGCGCTCACCAGCTCATTATCGCGTATCGTGAGGGTTTACGCCTTGTCGCCGGTCAAGTGCTGGCGGCTGCCGGGCTGGCCGCCGGGGCGACTATTGAGCGGTGGTTTGGGGCGTATTTCGTATTCTTATCGGGGAGTTTTTGACGCATAAAAACACCGGTATTCACATAAGATATTCCGCGCAGTATCAAAAATTCACGCCATTTAAAACGTTCCCACAAGCCAAAATGCTAATAATCTAAATCTCTTTCACAAAACGCTTTACTTAACTTGAGAAAATACTGTAAGCTAAACCCAGCTTCAAGAGTTTCGACTGATAAGCTCCGACTATGGTCGAACGCCAACCCCATGTTCACGGGTGGCTCGGATGACGAAGCGGTTTGTATTCACCACCGGAATAACCGGTGGTAATTGGTACAGACAAGAGCAACGCGAAAGGATCGCGCCACTCACGGCGCAGGTTGTCACATGTACAACGGCTCTGCAACCGAAGCAGCAATCTCTCTGAACCCCTCCCGCTCCTACCAGGAAAGCCTGCGTGCCGCAGCTGTCCCCGCGCGAGGCGGATACACCGCAGTCAGCATTGACGATTACTCCCGCATTTCTTCTAAGCGCGACGAGTTCCTGAACTTCCTTCTTCTGCCGAACCCCGAGGGCATCCCCGCTATTCAGTACGCCGGTCTGCGCGTAGCGTAGCATTAGGGGTATGAATTTCTCCGGTATGCTCCTGGACTCCGACGTTCTTGCGGAGATCCGTAAGGCGGATCCAGACCCCGCCGTGGTCGCTTTTCTGCGCCGCCGCTCGTTCCGGCACATGTACATTTCTGTGCTGAGTATTGGTGAGCTGAAGGGCTTGTACCCCTACCCGGAAACCGACCGCTGGATTACCGAACTTCTTGAGCGCTTTGGCGACCACGTTATTAATGTGGATGCGCGTGTGAGCCTCGAGTGGGCTGGCCGTCAGGCGCCGCGTGGCGTGCATTCCGTGGGCCGTGATGATGCCGGTCCGCTGCCTACTGCCGCCCTGGAGGGTCTGATGGCGGCGAGCGCGAGTGCCTATGATTTGGAGCTGATTTCTTCTAAGGCGCAGGTGTACCGCGCCTGGGGTGTTCAGGCTTCCAACCCGTGGACTGAGAATTAAAACTTTGCCGGATGCGCGTCCTCGCGTGCGTCCCTATATGAATACCTGTGTGAATAGTTGTGAGAACCCGCTTTCGAGTGTTAATCGGAGGCGGGTTTCGTCGTTAATTCGTGGCATGATTGAAGGACGATGAAAAGCACCTCACCTATCTCGCGTTATTCCATGCCCATGCCTCTGTGGCTTCAGGGTGTTGTTGAGCTAATTGTTACTGCCTTCTTCTCTGCTGTTGCAGTGTTTGCGGCGATGTCTGCCGTGTGGGCGACCAAGGGTTTTGGCGACATGGAGTTCTCCTCCGTGGCCGCCATGTCGGCGCACCTGTGGCTTCTGATTCATGGTGTTCCTCTGGATCTTGCGGCTGCTTTTGGTGCTTCTGCCGGCACGATGACGCTGGTGCCGCTGGGTTTGAGTATTCTGCCTCTGCTGCTTTGTTACCGTTCGGGTCGTCGTCTGGCGCGCGCCTCGTATGAGGGTGAGTTTTTGATTCCGGTGCTGTCCGGTTCGGTGACCTATGCGCTGATTAGTTCGGCGGTGTACGGTTGGGCGAGCCCCCATCCGCAGCCTCTTCAGGCGTTGAATGCTGCCCTGGTGCCTTTGGGCATTGTGGTGGCTGGTCTGATGTGGGGTGGCTACCGTGAGGCGCGTTCGCTCTCGCGCATGGTGGGTGTTGATACTGCGGAGCAGATTTCGCAGATGAGTCAGTATTCGCGTTGGGCGGGTTCGTACGCCTGGGCTGTGGTGCGTGCTGCGGTGGTTGCTTTTGTGGCGCTGATTGGTCTGGGTGCGGTGCTTTTGGGTATCGGTATTTTGGCGGGCTGGTCGCAGATTGTTGCCACCTACCAGGAGCTGCACGCGGGCGCTGTGGGTGATACCGCGGTGACTCTGCTACAGCTGGGTTTCTTGCCGAACCTGGTGATTTATGCGATTGCGTGGTCGACCGGTGCCGGTTTCTCCTTTGGTGCGGGTACCTCGGTTGGTTTGACCAGTAGCGATGTTGGTACTTTGCCGATGCTTCCGATTCTGGGTGCTGTGCCCGAGTCGATGGGCACGTTCGGCCTGGTGGGTCTGCTGGTGCCGCTGGGTGCCGGTGCGATTGCTGGCTGGTGGTTCTTGCGTGAGGGTGAGGATCACCTGGATGAGTGGGTCGCCTTGAAGGTTCCGTTCCGCCCGCTGTCTGCGCTGATTTCTGCCGTGGTGCTGGGCGTGATGACCGGTATTCTGACGTCGTTTGGTGCCCTGTGGCTGGGCTGGATTTCGTACGGTTCTCTGGGTATTGGTCGTTTTACGGAGGTTGGTGCTGAGCCGCTGACTTTTGCGGCGCATACCGCGTTGACGGTGGGTGCCGGCGTGACTTTTGGTATGTTGCTGAGCCGCGCCCTGGTGCCGGATAGCAGCCGTGAGCTGCCTCGTTTTGCGGATGAGCGCCCGAACCTGGGTGAGCGTCTGATGAGTTTTACTGCCTCGACTCGTGAGCGTTTTGCACAGGGCCGTGAGCGTTTTGCGCAGCGTCGTGAGGAGCGTGCGCAGGCGCGTGCGGAGCGTATGGAGCGTGAGGCTGAGGAAGCCGCAGTACGTGAGGCTGCAGAGCGTGAAGCAGCTGAGCGCGAGGCGGAAGAGACGGCACGCGCGGCTGCCTCTAAGAAGGTTTCTGAGAAGAATGTCTCTGAGCCTGAGCAATCGGTCGTGTCTGAGGTGGCGACCGGTCACGTTCCGGTGCATCCGCAGGAGCCGGTGGTTGCCGTCCCCGTGGAGGCGACCGAGCAGCTGGCGCAGCGTGCGGCGGCGGACGCTTTCGCCGAGATTGTTGCAGAGCGCGAAGAGGTAGCTGAGGCACCCGCAGTGGAAGAACCCGCTGTGGACGCTGCTCAGGAGCCGGCTTCCGAAGAGGCTATTGCTGAAGAGAGCCCGGCTGAAGAGAACCCTGCTGAGGAGTACGAGCCGATTGAGGCCGTTCAGCAGGTCGATTACCTGCACTCTGCCCACGCTGACTCTGCCCACGCTGAGAATTACGAGAGTATTGAAGCATCTGTTGAGCCAGCCTCCAACGAGCGCGCTGCTGACGAACACGGCACCTATGACCCCGCCGTGTACGCTCATGACCCCTCCGAGGAGGAGACCCGCGAGCTGATTCAGGAGCCCGTCTACGAGGCTGCTGAACCTGTAGCGGCTGAGCGTGAGAGCACTGTTGAAGAGCCCGCAGAGCAGGCGTCGCGTTCGAAGGGCCGCGCGAGCCGCATCATGGCGTACTTCGGCTTTGGTATTGAACAGCCTGCCGCAGCGCAAGGTGCCGAGCCGACTGAGGGTTCCCACGCTGAACCCGCCCCGCAGGATTCCGCTCAGGACCGCGCGCTTGAGCGTGCGCAGAAGCGCGAGGCGAAGAAGGCGGCTAAGGCGGCACGCAAGAAGCAGAAGAACGATCTAGAGCGTGATTTTGTGGATCGCGAGCTGGATGTCCTCTCCGCTGATCAGGCGATGAAGCGCATCTTTGAGGTTCGTAGCCAGACCGGCATCCTTCCGCTGGTGACCGACGAGGCGTCTACCGTGGAGCTGCCCCCGCTGGATGTCAGCTCCTCGAAGCCCCATGGTTCTAGCGTACAGGGCTCTAACGCGCGTAAGAAGAACTAGCGCGCAGACGAAGAGCTAGAGGTGGATCCGCCGGTGAGCTTGTCCATCGTGCCCTGGAACTTCTGGTCGCAGGTGGTCATGTCGGTCTGGGTCAGCGCGGCGGCGCGGCACTCGCGGTACTCCTGCGCGCCGGGCATGAAGGCAAGACCGATGCCGCCGAGCAGGGTCATAGCACCGTAGATAATGCTGACGCCCGCTGCAATGTAGAAGAACCAGGGGCCGCGGTAGACTGCGGTGCGCACAATCGCAATAATGCTCAGGGCGATGCCGGCGAGCGCGAAGAGGAAGAGCGCCAAGAAAAGCGGCATCGTGGAGAGCACGAAGGAGGACGCCGCAAAAATCACCAGCGCGGCAGCAATCAGCATGAACGAGGTGCGAATATTCGCCTTCTGCTGCTCGATGGGATCGATGGGCTTGCGCGGCTTCTTCCCATGAGGTCCTCGAGGATGCGGCATCATGTTCTGCGGTGCTTGCTGAGGCGCTCGCGGCGGAACCTGCTGGTTCTGCGGTGCACCGTTGTTCGGAGTGGGCTGCTGCGGTGCGTTGCTCGGGGTGTTCTGCGTAGTGTTCTGCGGGGGAGTAGACATACCTATAAGGGTACCGCCCCGTCTGCCCGCGACCTGTTGAGTTTACTGCCTGTCGAGTTTGCGCCCGGTGAACCCTGGTGTACCCCCGGCTAACTCCAGCCAACCCCGGCGAGGATTTGTCCCGCCGGGGTTTCTGTGTGCTCGCCTTTGGGCTTTGGGTGTGTTGTGACCCTCCTATCCCTTTGGATAAGGGTGTGAGACGGGTTATACTAGTCGGGTGCGAATTGTGGTTATGGTATCCGGCTCCGGAACGAATCTTCAGTCCATCCTCGACGCTGTAGCAGCGGGCGAGCTTCCCCTCGACATCGCGGCAGTGGGCGCCGACAAGCCCTGTCTGGGTATTGAACGTGCCCAGGCGGCGGGCGTACCCACCTTCCTGGTGCAGCCCGGCGACTACGCCGACCGCCCCTCCTGGAACCGCGCGCTGGAAGAAAAGATCGCTTCCTACAACCCCGATTACATTGTGTTCGCCGGCTTCATGCGCATTGTTGACGCGCAGCTGGTCGAGCGTTTCAGCAACCGCATTATTAACACCCACCCCGCCCTGCTGCCCTCCTTCCCGGGCGCGCACGGCGTGCGTGACGCCCTGGCGCACGGTGTGAAGATTACCGGCCTGACCGTCCACTTTGTGGATGCGGGCGTTGACACCGGCCCCATCCTCGCCCAGGCGGCAGTGCCCGTTCTGGATGACGACACCGAAGAGACCCTGCACGAACGCATTAAGGTGCAGGAGCGCCGCCTGCTCGTGCAGACCATCGCATCTCTCGCTGCATCCCACGGCGCTGCATCTGACAGCTAATTCCGTCCACTAAATTTTTCGCGGCGGAATGAGCCGAGCTCAAGCCCCGCCGCCCACACACGTTCCGTTGTGGCACCCGAGTACCCCTGAGGGGAAGGTGCACAGCGGCGGGGAATACCCCCACACATATCCTGTCTATCCTGGCAGGCTACGTCCATCCACCAGCTGTGCCGCCGAGAACCGGCGTGCACGTCTAAAGCATCGGAGTATTTGTGTCTCTCATTGAGCTCGATCGCGTGCCCCTGCGCCGCGCCCTCATTTCCGTCTACGACAAGACCGGTCTGGAGGAGTTCGCCCGCGGCCTGCACGAGGCTGGCGTCGCGCTGGTCTCCACCGGCTCCACCGCATCCACCATCGCGGCAGCAGGCGTACCCGTCACCGAGGTCACCGAAGTGACCGGTTTCCCCGAGTGCCTCGAAGGCCGCGTGAAGACCCTGCACCCGCGCATCCACGCCGGTATTCTGGCTGACCGCCGCAAGCAGGAGCACATCGACACCCTTGAAGAGCTGGACGTTGAGGCGTTCGACCTGGTGGTTGTGAACCTGTACCCCTTCGTTGAGACCGTTGCATCCGGTGCCGGTCAGGACGCCATTATCGAGAAGATCGACATTGGTGGCCCCTCCATGGTTCGCGCTGCCGCGAAGAACCACGACGCCGTCGCTATTGTGGTGGACCCCGCCGACTACGCGCGCACCGTTGAGGCCGCTAAGAACGGTGGCTTCTCCCTGGATGAGCGCCGCCGCCTTGCCGCTGGCGCATTCGCCCACACCGCCGCATACGACACCGCTGTGGCTACCTGGACCGCATCCCAGTTCCTGCAGGATGAGGACGCTAACTTCTGGCCCCCGTACGCAGGCCTGGGCTTTGAGCGTAGCGAGACCCTGCGTTACGGCGAGAACCCGCACCAGCGCGCCGCCCTGTACGTTGACCCCGCCGCTGCCCCCGGTATTGCTCAGGCGGAGCAGCTGCACGGTAAGGCGATGAGCTACAACAACTACGTTGACGCTGACGCCGCTCTGCGTGCCGCTTACGACTTCGACGAGCCGGCTGTTGCAGTTATCAAGCACAACAACCCCTGCGGTATTGCTGTGGCAACCCCCGGCGCGGCTGACCCGATTGCGGACGCTCACGCGAAGGCGCACGCTTGCGACCCGCTGTCCGCATACGGTGGCGTGATTGCCGCTAACCGCCCGGTGACCGCCGCTATGGCTCAGACGGTCAAGGGCATCTTCACCGAGGTGATTGTGGCTCCCGGCTTCGAGCCCGAGGCGCTGGAGATTCTGCGCGAGAAGAAGAACCTGCGCCTGCTGGTTCTGCCCGAGGGCTTTGCCCGCGATGCTATCGAGTACCGCCCCATTTCCGGTGGCGCACTCTTCCAGGAGGCTGACCGCCTGCAGGCTGAGGGCGACGACCCGAAGAACTGGACCCTGGTCGCCGGTGAGCCGGCTGACGAGGCAACCCTGCGCGACCTCGAATTCGCGTGGCGTGCGCTGCGTTCGCCCAAGTCCAACGCTATTCTGCTCGCCGATAACGGTGCTGCCGTGGGCATCGGTATGGGCCAGGTGAACCGCGTGGATTCCTGCAAGCTCTCGGTCGAGCGTGCGAATACTCTCGGCGGTGAAGGCAACGAGCGTGCCCGCGGCGCGGTTGCTGCATCCGACGCGTTCTTCCCCTTCGCTGACGGCCTGCAGGTGCTGCTGGACGCCGGTGTGCGTGCCGTCGTGCACCCGGGCGGTTCGATCCGCGACGAGGAAGTTATCGAGGCGGCTAAGGCTGCTGGCGTGACCATGTACCTGACCGGTACCCGCCACTTCTTCCACTAAAGATGTGTAGCGGGCTCAGCCTGCGCTGAGCTACCCGCTGTGAGCGGGGCATTCTGGGGTGAACCTTCGGGTGAGCCTGGGATGCCCCGCTTTTTCGTGCTATCCACTTGGGACTTCTGCGTTGGGCATCCGTATTGTGGGCAGCAGTATTTATAGAATTTTTGCTCTATTTTGCGCCGAATTTGCGCACGAGGGCGCGTCAACGGCGACCGGGATGCGCACGGAGGGGCTAAAAGTTCGCTAGGATTAGGTTGTGCCTAAAGTCAGCGAAGAATACAAAAAGAACAGGCGTTCTCAGATTGTAGAGACCGCCCGCGAATGCTTCATCAAGCACGGTTATCAGAAGGCTTCGATGAGCGACATTATTGCGGCCACCGGCCTGTCCGCTGGAGCGATCTATAATCACTTCTCTTCCAAGGATGAGATTATCCTGGCGGCAGCCCGCATGGACATGGCGCCTTTCGACCGCATCCGCGCCGAACAGCCCTGGGACTACGTGTTCGGGTGCCTGAAGGTGCTGGACACCCCCAAGATTCGCCGTCACCTGCTCGTCACCTGGGGTGAGGCCGTGGCAATGCCGCAGCTGGCGACCGTGGTGTCTGAACAGCTGAGCTACCTGCGCAATCAGTCCCTGGAACGCTACCGCGCCTGGGGAGCCGCTGAGCTGGACTTCACCGAAGAGGAGCTTGAAGAGTGGCTGACCGTTATCGGTGCCGCGGTGCTGTCGGTGCTGACCGGTTACGTGGTGCAGACCCAGCTGGTGGCTGGCGGTAAGAAGGAGAGCGCTCGCGAGGCGTACCTGGAGTATGCTTCCGCTATCCTGCGTCAGGCGTAGGGTTTGTAGACCCGCTTGGATACCGCCGATAAGCCTAAAGGGCGGTTTATATGCCCTGCTGTGGCGGTGTAAAACTTCATCGTGATGCTTTGTA
>CALGXU010000454.1 GCA_937935205.1 uncultured Rothia sp. | reverse complement strand
AGAATCGAGCACAATGAGCACACGGGGTACAGCTCCGCGGGTGTAGAGCACGCCACCGACGGGGCCTTCCTGCTCAGCAGTACCTCCGCGCAAACGTCCGATAAGACTGCGTGCCTCGGTCTTAGCCCAACGCAAGGTGTTCTGACGCTTCTGCCAGGCCGCCCAGGCATCAATATCAATGGGATAGGTCAGGCCCATAGCTGCTCCAAAATCTTTACACGCTGATCGAAAGTGTGCTCAGCCAGAGTACGCTTCTGACCGGCTTCACGGATCTGACGAGCCCACTTCGGCTCACGGAAAATACGGGTACAAATCTCGATGAGCTCATCAATGCTCTCGTAGACCAGAACCTCTTCGCCAGGAATGTAGTAGCGATCCACATCAGCACGGTCAATCACCTGCAGAGCGCCCACGCCGGGAGCCTCAAAGGTGCGCATGGTGAAACCATCCTGGTTATTGTGGATGTTCAGCGTTGCCGGGGAGGACGCCATAATGCCGTACGCTTCCGAGCGGTCGATATCGCGACCTGCGGGCACACCGGAATCTTTGAACTGCTTAGTGCGCAGAATATCGTAGGGGTGACGCGACCAGGCACGACCGTAAGCCCGCACCGGCAGACCGGCTGCAACCAGCGCCTGCAGGGTCTCCTCACGGTTGGGGTACTTAGCGCCCACAAAGTTGATGGAATCCTCACGCATGGGAACAACCGGGCAGTGGGTGTCGTAGGCGTTAGGCATGTCGAGCACCTCGAAGCCCTGCTCACGCAGGTGCTGCGCATCTAGCGGGCTGTAGCTTGCCAACGCGCCCAGGTGGTGCAGGTCCTCTTCGGTGTAGCTCATGCGGCGCATTTCGTCGTAGAGCCAGGTGCCGTAGCGAACACCGGAAGTCTCCAGCAAATCCCACCATTCGCGGGAGAGCATATCGCCCTTAATGACCAGCACAATATCGGGGCGGAACTCGTTGAAAGCGTCAATCGCCTTACGGGTTGCCTGCGCTGCGAAGTTTTCGGGGCGGTACTTCTCGGGCAGCTCGTGGGCAAGCTTGTTGAGGATGCGCTCGGGCAGAGTACCCGGCGCATCGTAGATGTGGGTGCGCACTTCGTATCCGTGCACTTCCAGAGATGCTTGAATTGCCTTCCAGTACCCGTGGAATGCGGGCGAGAGCAGTAGAAGTTTGGGCTGAGTCATATGAGGATTGAATCCTGTCGGCGTTTGCTATGAGAACCCGCAGGGCAAAACCGTACGGTGCTATGTGTTGGAGTGAAGAGGAACGGAAAGTTTCACCTGCAACTTGAGGCAAAACATACCTATTGAAATTTTACAACGAAAGCAGGAGACGACACACTCGAGTGCACTGTGTCGCCTCCTACGTTCTATATGTACCTTCTGATGAAGAGCGCTAGAAATCTTGCGGTACAACCGCGGTAGATTCCGTACGTTTCGCGCCTAGTTCTCGCGGCGCTCTGCCTTGGCGATACGCTCCAGCTCGGTGGCGAGGAACCCGCGAGCGTCTACGTCCTTATTGCGCAGGCCGCGCACGGAGTTTACCAGGAAGTTCGCGTAGCTGGTAGCGCGCAGAGCGGCAGCAAGCTTCTTCTCCCAGCCCCACTTGTCGGCATAAATGAAGCGGGCAGTGGTCAGCCACTGTACACGGCGCTCGGAGGGCGAAGATCCGCCTCCCTCGTGGGTTACAGTCACCGAAGGAATCAAGTAACGGTCCACGCCAGCGTTCGAGAGGCGGTACTGGAAGTCCACCTCTTCGCTGTTCATGTAGAAACGCTCGTCCATGCCACCGATGCGGTTGAAGGTTTCGCGAGGAACGACCATGCAGGCACCCATAACCCAGTCGACCTTCGCGTCGGAGGTGCCGGTGCATGCCTCAACGTCGTGGCCAACGCCGCGGTGCCACCAGTTAGTCGGCTTGAAACGAGCCAGCGGGGTGAACCATTCCCACGCCACATGCGCTGCGGTGGGGAACTTACGAGCCACCCACTGTTGCTTGCCATCGTGGCCAATGATCTGCGGGCTAGCCAGGATCTCGCCGTGACGTTCCACGGCTGCGAGCATGCGAGAGACGAAGGTGTTATCCAGCTCCAGGTCGCTGTTGAGGATGAAAACCCATTCACCGGTCGCGGCAGCAACACCGGAGTTCACAGCCTTACCGAAACCACCATTAACGGGGCGGCGAACCACGGTCACGCCCTCAACCTCGGGGAAGGGGGTGGGAGAAACATCGTCAGAGACAATAATCTCGATATCGGCGGGTTCAATACCCTGCTGAGCACGCAGAGTGTCAATAATGGCAAGAACCGGTTCCGGCTCGCCGTAGAAAGGAATAACCGCAGAAACGCGGGGAGTATGAGTCACAATATGTCCTTTGGAGTGAGGCGCCTGAAAATCACAAGCTATAGAAGGCTAAAGATGGGGGCGACCGTACTTAACTGCTGCATACGATTACCCCCATCATTTCAATTAGTCGGGCAGCTGGCCCAGGCGAACGAGGTTCGCGAATTCTTCGTTGGCCATCTGAACTTCCTTGAAAGTTCCCTTATTGGCAATGCGGCCCTGGGAGAGGTATACCAGCTGATCAACGTTGCGCACCGTGGAAAGACGGTGAGCCACGATAATCACGGTAATCTCCTGGGAGATACGGTTAATGGTCTGAGTAATCTTGTGCTCAGTCTCATTGTCCAGTGCACTGGTTGCCTCATCCATAATCAGCAGGCTCGGGTTGCGGTACATCGCACGCGCAATGCCCACACGCTGACGCTGGCCACCGGAGAGGCGGTTACCATTTTCACCAATCGGGGTGTTGATGCCATCTTCTAGGGTCTCGACAACGGGCATCAGCTCCGCCAGCTCAAGGCAATAGAGTACACGGTCGTCATCAATGTACTGCGTGGGAATGCCGAAGGCGACTGCCTCACGCAAAGTGCCGTTGCCCAGGTAGGGGTCCTGAGGGACATAACCAATCTTCTGGTACCAGGAAGGCAGATCAGTATGGATATCCTTACCCTGGCTAGAAATCGTGCCGCTCGTCGGGGTGAGTAGGCCAAGGATTAGGTCAACCAGGGTAGTCTTACCCGAGCCTGAACCACCGACGAAAGCAACCGAGGTACCTGCCGGCACATCCAGCTGAATGTCCCTGAGAACGTCCTTATCACCGTCCGGGTAGCGGTAGACCAGGTTATCAACCAGAACATCTACGGGCTCAATAGCCGGGTTGATAATGACTGCCGGGTCGAATTCTCCCTTAGGTTCAACCATCTGCAGACGCTGCTCTTCGGGGCTCATGGAGCGGATAACCTTGGCAACTTCTTCACTCGCGAACTCATTTGCACGGATGCCACCCAAAGATGCAACCATACGGGTAGCATTCGGCAAAATACGGATACATGCCGTCGCGAAAAGCATCAGAGCGGGCAGACTATCGGCTCCCTGGGTCGAGGTCATCAGACCCAGAAGACCTGCAATACCGACAATGAAGATAATTTCTAGAGCGTACTTGGGAAAATCAGCGAAGAAGGAAATATTCACGTCGCTATTCACGCTACGCAGCGCATGCTGGCGGTACTCCTCAACGGTCGATTCACGCGAATTAGAAATACGAATCTCGCGGAAACCCTTGATGTTGTCAAAGAGCGAGCGCAGAGCATCACGACCGGCACGAGCAGAAATCTCACCGTACTTTGCGTTACCGCGGCGCAAGAAGAGCTGCATCACAGAGATAGTGATACCGAAGTAAGCAAAGGCAACCAAAGCCGGAATCGGCATAACGCACAGAATCATCACCAGCAACACAAGAATCGAAAGTAGGTCACCGATGAAGTTAATAATTGAGCCGACGTAACCGCGGTAGGCGAAAACCACATAAGTACCGATCAGATACACAGTATCTTCAGGCTGGGACTTCCTATGGTTGAAATAGCTGTCCTTCATGTAGTGGTTGAGGATAGTCGAAGAAGTCGCCAGCTGCTGGTAACCAGTGAACTTCAGGCTCCAGCGCTTAAAGATGAGCGATGCAATGCCTTTAATAACAAAGGCGAGCACCAGAACAATACCCAGATAGAGCACAAGCTCAGATCGCTGAGGATTACCAAAAGCATCCGAGATAACAGCTAGGTAACCGGTAAGTTCCGCGCCCATCGCAATATTCACAATGGGAAGAACGACAGCAACACCGACCATTTCCATCAAAGACAGGATGAACAAGCCGATTAGGTTAAAGACAAGTAGCGTAAAGCTTCGTCCGGGGAAAAACAGGCGA
>CALGXU010000453.1 GCA_937935205.1 uncultured Rothia sp. | reverse complement strand
GCTGGCTGAGCGTGCCCGCCTGGTGACGGGTTTGACCCTGGAGCAGTTGGAGGAGGAGTACTCCGAGCAGCTGCCGGTTGACGTGCCCGCAGATGAGGCTTCCGAAAACGACGCCACCGAAAATTCCGCTACCGAAAATACTGCTACCGAAACGGCATCAGAGACTACCGAAGCCTCCACCGAGAGCGTCCGCGCTCGCCTCAAGGCAACCCGCGCCGAATTGGAGGCGCTGGGCGCCATTAACCCGCTGGCGCTGGAGGAGTACGAGGCGCTTTCTGAACGCCACGCCTACCTGAACCAGCAGATTGAGGATTTGAAGGCGACCCGCCGCGACCTAAACACGGTCATGAACGAGGTCAGCAGCCACATTGCGGAGGTTTTCACCGCCGCGATGGAGGACATTAACACCCACTACCGCCGCATCTTTGAGACCCTCTTCCCGGGAGGCGAGGGTCACCTGGAGCTGGACGACCCGTCCAATCCGTTGAATTCGGGTGTGGAGATTCACGCGCGCCCGGCGGGTAAGAAGGTTAAGCGCCTGTCGCTGCTCTCTGGCGGTGAGCGTTCGCTCGCTTCGTTGGCGCTGTTGATTGCGATTTATATGTCTCGCCCTTCGCCGTTCTACGCCCTGGATGAGGTTGAGGCGGCGCTGGATGACCGTAACCTCTCGCGCCTGCTGCAGGTGATTGGTGAGCTGGGGGAGCGTTCGCAGCTGATTGTGGTGACGCATCAGAAGCGCACGATGCAGATGGCGCAGACCCTGTACGGGGTGTCGATGCGCGAGGGCGTCTCCGCCGTACTGTCTCAGGATATGGAAGAGCTGCGCGAATTGCTCTAGGTTTCCTTCGGAATGGACCCGCTTGGGGCTTTATCACGCACCTCGACGACATTCGGGCAGGCGCGCCCAGGGTACTATTGAAAATTATGGGTGAACACCCGCCGGCACGCTTTCTTTAAGCATTTCGGATTTTTTCCGCGCATTTCTTAAAACGGCGCGGGAAAACCCGTATACGCCGGCCGGGCTCGCCCCGTTCAGGCCCGATGCGCCGCCACCGCACCCGCGGACCCGCGAGATTCGCGCATCCGGCATCAACCATCCAGGGAAGGAATAGTGATGAGCGAGAACCTG
>CALGXU010000452.1 GCA_937935205.1 uncultured Rothia sp. | reverse complement strand
GGCATCAGCCAGCCCGCACACCGCGTTGAGGTTGCGGACACGGTCGGTGCCGGCGACTCCCTCATGGCGGCACTCATCGCCGGTCTGCTCGACCGCGGTATCGCCGGTGCCGAGGCACGTGCCAAGGTCGCCGCACTGACCGCCGAAGACATCGCTGACCTGCTGCGTTTCTCTGCAACCGCAGCCGGTATTACCGTCTCCCGCGCGGGCGCTAACCCGCCCACCCGCGAAGAACTCGACGCCGTACTCAACGGCTAAATAACTACGCCTCGCCGGCGGATAGCTCACTCTGTCCGCCGGCGTCGCCGTATCCACCCGCACCCCAACGCTGAGGAGCACCATGACCAACATCGGCACCGCACCCCTGCCCCGCGAACCCTACGCGGGCCTGCCCGAACTGCCCGAATTCACCCTGACCTCCACCGACATTCAGGACGGCGGCACCGCCCCCGAATGGATGCGCTCCGCACTCTTCGGCATTGCTGGTGGTCAGGACCGCTCCCCGCAGCTGTCCTGGAGCGGATTCCCCGAAGGCACCAAGTCCTTCGTGCTGACCTGCTTCGACCCGGATGCGCCGGTCCCCAGCGGCTTCTGGCACTGGACTGTCTCCAACATTCCTGCCGACGTAACCAGCATTGACACTGGCGCGGATGCACCCGCCGGCGCCCTGACGCACCGCAACGACGCCGGTGTGGCGGGCTTCCTGGGTGCTGCGCCTCCGGCTGGTCACGGCCCGCACCGCTACATCTTCTGCGTCACCGCCGTGGATGTGGAGAAGCTCGACATTGACGAGAACGCCAGCCCCGCCGTCGTGAACTTTAACCTACTCGGCCACGGTCTGGGCCGCGCGTTCCTGACCGTCACCTACGCGGAACCGGCGGCCTAAACAACGCCACGACGATTCGCGCTACTCTCAGCTAGTAACGCCTTGACCAGCACCGATACACCCCACCACTGAAGGCAAACACTGCATGATTAAACTCATCGCCAGCGACCTGGACGGCACCCTCATCGGGCACGACTTCCGGTTCCGTCCGCGGACCCTGCGCGCCCTTGAGGCCGCCCGTGCCGCCGGGATCGATATCGTCTTTGTCACCGGCCGCCCGAGCCGCTGGCTCACGCCCCTGCATGAGCAGACCGACTTCGATTCCTATGCCATCTGCTCCAACGGTGCCGTGGTGTACCACCTGGGCGCGAATGAGGTGGAAGAAGTCAACGGCGCTGATCCGGCGGTGATTGCCCGTACTCACGAGCTGCTGGAGCCCATGTTCCCCGACGCCACCTACACCCTCGAAACCGTGGACACCGTCTACATTCAGGGCCCGCACGACGGCGGTGAGGTGCTTGAGGGCGCCCGCATGGTGGAGGCGAAAATCGCCGATGCGCTCGAACGCATCGGCTCAACCCCGGTCATTAAGTACCTGATTCGTGTGCCCGGCATGGACCCGGATATTCTGCAGGCACGCGTGCATCAGGCGGTGGGTTCGCTGGTGTCGGTGACTCGCGGCGTGGTTGGTGAGCCGCTCGTTGAGATGGGCTCTAAGACCGTGAATAAGGGACGAATCCTGGAGAAGTTCGCGGCACGCCACGGCATTGAGGCGCACGAGGTGATGGCGTTTGGTGACATGCCGAATGACGCGGAGATGCTCTGCTGGGCGGGGGAGGGCTTCGCCATGGCCTCGGGTCAGCCGGCGCTCATTGCGAAGGTGGGGCGCACCTGCCCGCCCTTCCACGAGGACGGTGTGGCGCAGACGATTGAGGTGATGCTCGCCGAACGCTCCTAGCCGCCTAGCACTGGCCATTCAGCGCTAGCGGCTGGGTGGGCCTCCGCAGACATAACAGACACAACTCAGACATAAACTTTTATGTCTACACATAAAAAATTTGAGTCTAGACATAAAAATTTATGTCTAGACTCAAATTTTTGTGTCTGATTTACATCTGATTTGTGTCTAGACTAAAATTTTTTGT
>CALGXU010000451.1 GCA_937935205.1 uncultured Rothia sp. | reverse complement strand
TTGGATGTTCTATCCAAAGCCGCCGCCTCAATATTTTTACGCAGTATTTTTATGCAGTGTTTTATGCCGAACCTTTAGAGCTCAGTGATCTCTTCTGCCACCGGGCCGCTGTACTCGGTGGGCAGTTCGGTGGGTACACCGGTCACGATGCTGACCACAGTGTTTAGGACCTGCTGCACGGACTTCTCGCCCACCCACAGGTGCTTGCAACCCTCAAAGGGAATCACCTGAGTGCGCGGTACAGCCGCGAAACGCTCACGCGCCGCCGGAGGCTGCAGGTAGTCGTCGTGCTCGGGCACCAGCGCGTACAGCGGGTTCGAGATTTTGTTCCACTCGTCCAGCTCCGCCGGGTGCACGCGGTGCAGCGGCGGGGAGAGCAGAATAGCGCCGGTGAACTCGTTCGCGTATTCGGGTGCGTACTTGAGCACCAGCTCGGTGCCGAAGGACCAGCCGATGAGCCAGGGGTTCGGCAGGGCGCGCTCGCGTACGAACTTCAGGATTGCGTCGAAGTCTTTCTTCTCGGCAAAGCCACCGTCAAAGACGCCTTCGCTGGTGCCGCGAATCGAGGAGGTACCGCGAGTGTTGAAACGCAGCACCGCAATGTTCGACAGCGCCGGCAGGCGGAAGGACGCCTTCTTGTACACGTGCGAGTCCATGTAGCCGCCGTGGGTGGGCAGCGGGTGGAAGGTCACCAGGGTTGCCTTGATGTCGCCTTCGGGCAGGGCGAGTTCACCGACGAGGCGCTTGCCGTCCGCGGTGGTGACGGTGAAGTTCTCGCGGCGTGCCGGCAGGACGGTACGTGCCCTAATGGGGGGGGGTTCAGCGGCGGTGCTGAAGACGTAGCGGGCGGGATCGAATTCCTGCTCGCAGGTAATATCGGCGGTGTTGCTCATTGCGTTCCTTCAAGAAATGGATTCGAGAATGTGGTCTTGGTCGAGAATGTAGTCTTGGTCGAAATATAGTCTTAGGCTGCACCTTATGTGCGATGTTCAGCCTATTTGCGGCGGATGCGCCAGCAATGCTGATGCCAGTGCCTGCGCTCATCAATCGCGCGGCTACGGCCCATCGTGTGGCTTTCTTGCCACACCACCAGATGCGCTGTTCTGGGCGGAATCGGGCGGTAGCATTCGGGGCAGGTGTAGGTTTTTTGGGCGTTGACGGCGGGGATGTATTGCACCAGCCAGTCACCGTATCGGTCACGTTCCAATCGGGGTGCAGGGTCGAGGATCCTGCTGATATCACGCCCTGCGGGTGCTTGACGGTGCCACTTATCGCTGGTGGTGCCGGATGCTCGCCTGCCGGGATGATTCTTACGTGCCATGAGCCCTATTCTACCGCGCCGCTCAGCTATCTCTACCTACCGGCCCTGCCGCTGTTCGCTCTGCGCTCTTCCTCACGCTGTGCTCTTCTTTGTCCTGAGCTCTTCCTCGCGCTGAGGCGGCGCTCCCCCGCTCTATACCGCGCCCCCCTACTGTGCCCCGTACCGCGACCTGTATCAAACTCAGGTTCCCTAGCTCATACCCTCACCTGCTAGAGCCGAGCACTCGTACCTGCTAGAGTGGACGGATGCGTATTGTCATTGCTGAATGCTCCGTAGATTATGAGGGCCGCCTCCGCGCCCACCTGCCCCGCGCTACCCGCCTGCTGATGGTCAAGAATGACGGCTCCGTCCTCATTCACTCCGACGGCGGTTCCTACAAGCCCCTGAACTGGATGAGCCCTCCCTGCTCCCTGCTGGTGGCTGAGCGTGAGGACGTTCCGCAGAGTATCCGTGAGGACCTGGAATCCGATGTTCAGCAGCTGTGGACCGTGCAGGCGGCTAAGAGCGATGACCGCCTCATGATTCGTATCTACAAGATTGAGCACGAGTACACCACCGACCTGGGTGTTGACCCCGGCCTCATTAAGGACGGTGTGGAGGCTGATCTGCAGCGTCTGCTGGCCGAGCAGATCCACACTCTCGGTGAGGGCTATTCGCTGGTGCGCCGCGAGTACCCGACCGCTATCGGCCCGGTAGACATCATGGCGAAGGATGCGCACGGCGTCTCCGTGGCGGTTGAGCTCAAGCGTGTGGGCGATATTGACGGTGTGGAGCAGCTGACCCGTTACCTGGAGTTGCTCAACCGCGACCCGCTGCTGGCACCGGTGCGCGGCGTGTTTGCGGCGCAGACGATTAAGCCGCAGGCTCGCACCCTGGCTGAGGACCGCGGTATCCGCTGCGTGAGCCTGGACTACGACGCGATGCGCGGCGTGGACGACTCGGCTGACCGCCTGTTCTAGCTGACCACCTGTTCTAAACGGCTCTAGCTAGGCGGCTACACATAGCTTGAGGGGCGCCTCCCAAACCACGGGAGGCGCCCCTTTCATATGCACGCTGTCGTTCTATGCACGCTGTCGTTCTGCGCGTGCTCTTCTGTGCACACGACCTACCCCGGATACACCAATCGCCGGTGCCCCTCCCCTTTCGGGAAGGAACACCGGCGAGGTGTACACAGCGGTCAATTCCCCCTGCGGGGAACCGGCTTTAAATCTGTGCGTGCTTTGCAGCGATGGTTACGTGATCGTTCGAGACGGTCAAGAAACCTGCGTTAAGGATGGTCTTAATGGTCTCACCCTCAACAGGTTCAATGAGCAGCTCGCCGTCCTGTGCCAGCAGCGTGCAGGTGGGGATCATGCCCGGCAGGATGCCGAGGTCACCGCTGACGGAGCGTGCACGAACGTAGTTCGCTTCGCCAGTCCACACGACGCGTTCGCGGGAAACAACTTCAACTTTCAGAGCCATGATTACTTAGCTCCAGTCTGTGCCTTGATTTCCTCGTAGCGGCGCATAACGTCGTCCATACCACCAATGTTGTAGAACGCCTGCTCGGGGATGTGGTCGACATCGCCGTTGCAGATCATCTGGAAGGACTCGATGGTGTCCTTCAGCGGAACGGTCGAACCCTCGACACCGGTGAACTGCTTTGCAGTGTAGGTGTTCTGGGAGAGGAACTGCTCGATACGGCGTGCACGTGCCACGACGATCTTCTGCTCCTCGGAGAGCTCGTCCACACCCAGAATCGCGATGATGTCCTGCAGTTCCTTGTTTTCCTGCAGAATAGCCTTCACGCGAATTGCGGTGTCGTAGTGCTCCTGACCGATGTACTGTGCGTCCAGAATTCGGGAGGTGGAGGACAGCGGGTCAATTGCCGGGTACAGACCGCGCGATGCGATTTCACGAGAGAGCTCGGTGGTCGCATCCAGGTGCGCGAAGGTGGTTGCCGGCGCCGGGTCGGTGTAGTCATCCGCAGGCACGTAAATTGCCTGCATGGAGGTGATGGAGTGACCGCGGGTGGAGGTAATACGCTCCTGCAGCAGACCCATTTCGTCCGCCAGGTTCGGCTGGTAACCCACTGCGGAGGGCATGCGGCCCAGCAGGGTGGAAACCTCAGAACCTGCCTGAGTGAAACGGAAGATGTTGTCGATGAACAGCAGCACGTCCTGGTTCTGAACATCGCGGAAGTACTCCGCCATGGTCAGACCGGTCAGTGCCACGCGCAGACGGGTTCCCGGGGGCTCATCCATCTGGCCGAACACAAGAGCGGTGTCCTTCAGAACGCCTGCTTCTTCCATTTCGACCCACAGGTCGTTACCCTCACGGGTACGCTCGCCAACACCGGTGAACACGGAGGTACCACCGAAGTTACGAGCCACACGGGTAATCATTTCCTGGATCAGCACGGTCTTACCCACGCCTGCACCACCGAACAGACCGATCTTACCGCCCTTGATGTAGGGGGTCAGAAGGTCGATGGACTTAATACCGGTCTCCAGCATTTCGGTGGAGCCTTCCAGCTCTGCGAAGCCGGGAGCGGCACGGTGGATCGGCCAGTAGGTGTCAGCCTTGATCTCGGAGTTCGGCACGTCGAGTGCGTCACCGAGAACGTTGAAGATGTGGCCCTTCACGCCGTCACCAACGGGGACGGAGATCGGTGCGCCGGTGTCGACTACAGCCTGACCGCGGACCAGGCCGTCAGTCTGCTGCAGGGAGATAGCGCGAACGATCGAGTCGCCCAGGTGCTGTGCGGTCTCGAAGGTGATGGTGCGGGTGCGACCGTCGAGGGTCAGCTCGGTGGTCAGAGCGTTGTAAATCTCGGGGACCTGACCGGCGGGGAACTCGACGTCGACCACGGGGCCGATGACGCGGGCAATACGACCCGTTGCGCCCTGAGTCGGTGCGGAGACCGATTCGTTGTAGGTGGCAGTCATATTTCTCACTTACTTAGAAAGTTTGGACAGTTGATGGCTTCGTTGGCGTACCAATACTAGGAGCCGAGGGCGTCTGCGCCGCCCACGATTTCGGAGAGCTCCTGAGTAATTTCCGCCTGACGTGCGTTGTTCATCAAACGGGTGTACTTGGTAATCAGCGTCTCAGCGTTGTCACCTGCGGTCTTCATCGCGCGCTGGCGGGATGCCAGCTCACTTGCTGCTGCCTGCAGGAGGCAGGAGAAGATACGGGATGCAACGTAGCGCGGCAGCAGCTCGTTGAGCACTTCCTCAGCGGAGGGCTCGAATTCGAAGGATGCCGCCTGCTCGTACTCAGCCTTGGTCAGTTCCTGGTCGGGAACGATTTCCTCGCCCATAGCCTTTGCGTCAGCCACGTGGATGGGCAGCAGGCGCAGGATCTTGGGTTCCTGAACAACCATCGACTTGAACTCGGTGTACACGATGTGCAGTTCGTCCACGCCGCCCTCTTCGAAGGGCAGGTCGTAGGCTTCGAGCAGTGCGTCACGAATTTCGACGGCGGTTTCAACACGAGGTGCATCGGTGTGGCCCTCCCACGCACGGGCGTAGGGGCGCTCACGGAACTCGAAGTAAGCCTTTGCCTTACGACCAACCAGGTACAGCTGTACCTCCTGGCCGTTAGAGCGCAGCTTCTCAATCAGAGATTCGGTACGACGCAGGATAGCGGAGGAGTACGAACCTGCCAGGCCACGGTCGCTGGTAACAACCAGAATTGCGGAGCGGCGGTGTTCGTAGGTTCCGAACTCGTGCGGCTTGTGAATCAGCGGGTGCTTAATACCGTGCTGAGTCGCAACCGCAGTCACCACGCGGGTCAGAGCGTTCGCGTAAGGGCCAGCTGCCTGAGCAGCGTTACGAGCCTTGTTAATGCGGGAGGTCGCGATCATCTCCATCGCCTTGAAGATCTTCTTCATAGACGACGTCGAAGCAATCTTCTGTCGGTAAACCCTAATCTGGGCTCCCATAGAGCTTCCTTTCTCCTTGCTTTCTGCCCCGCCCCAGCCTCATAGCTGAGGCGGGGAGAAGGCGAGGACTAATCGCTAACCGATGGTTTCCTGAGTGATGTCGCTATCGCGAGCTGCCTTGTGCTCCTCGTGACCTGCGTCGACGAGGTGGCTGCTGCCCTCAGACTTGAAACCCTGCTTGAAGTCAGCAACTGCGGTCTTCAGCGCGGCAACGGTGTCATCCTCAAGCTTGCCGGAGGAAGCGATATCGGTCAGTACCGAGGTCTTGTGACGCAGGTACTCGATGAAGCCTTCCTCGAAGCGCAGCACGTCGGAAACCTCAATGTCGTCGAGGTGACCGGAGGTACCAGCCCAAATGGAGACAACCTGCTCTTCAACTGCGTACGGGGTGTACTGCGGCTGACGCAGCAGCTCGGTCAGGCGAGAACCGCGGGTCAGCTGTGCCTTGGTTGCATCGTCCAGGTCGGATGCGAACATTGCGAACGCTTCCATAGCACGGTACTGTGCCAGCTCCAGCTTCAGGGTACCGGAGACCTTCTTCATAGCCTTGGTCTGTGCGGCACCACCAACACGGGAGACGGAGATACCGACGTCGACTGCCGGACGCTGGTTAGCGTTGAACAGGTCGGACTGCAGGAAGATCTGGCCGTCAGTAATGGAGATGACGTTGGTCGGAATGAAGGCGGAAACGTCGTTTGCCTTGGTCTCAATGATCGGGAAGCCGGTCATCGAGCCTGCGCCCAGGTCGTCAGAGAGCTTAGCGCAACGCTCCAGCAGGCGGGAGTGCAGGTAGAAGACGTCACCGGGGTATGCTTCACGTCCCGGCGGGCGGCGCAGCAGCAGGGACACAGCGCGGTATGCTTCTGCCTGCTTCGACAGGTCGTCGAAGATGATGAGGACGTGCTTGCCACCGTACATCCAGTGCTGGCCGATAGCCGAACCGGTGTAGGGTGCCAGGTACTTGAAGCCTGCTGCGTCGGATGCGGGAGATGCCACGATGGTGGTGTACTCCAGCGCGCCGCGAGTCTCAAGGGTGTGGCGGACAGCTGCAATGGTGGATGCCTTCTGGCCAACAGCCACGTAGATGCATCGAACCTGCTTGTTGGGGTCACCCGAAGCCCAGTTGTCCTTCTGGTTCAGAATGGTGTCGATCGCAATAGCGGTCTTACCGGTCTGGCGGTCACCAATAATCAGCTGACGCTGACCGCGACCAATCGGAATCATCGAGTCGATTGCCTTCAGACCGGTCTGCAGCGGCTCGTGAACCGACTTACGCTGGGTCACGCCGGGAGCCTGCAGCTCCAGTGCGCGGCGACCTTCAGCCTCAATGGGGCCCAGGTCATCGATCGGGTTACCGAGGGGGTCAACAACGCGACCGAGGTACGCGTCGCCAACGGGCACCGAGAGGACCTCACCGGTGCGGTGTACGACCTGGCCCTCTTCAATACCGGTGAAGTCACCCAGGACAATCACACCAATATTGCGGGTATCCAGGTTCTGTGCGAGGCCGAGGGTGCCGTCTTCGAAACGAAGCAGCTCATTCGCCATAACCGAGGGAAGGCCCTCGACACGAGCGATACCGTCGGAGGCCGATACAACTCGACCCACCTCAACACGTTCTGCATTGCCGGGTTCGTAAGACGCTGCAAACTCGTTCAGCGCATTACGGACATCTTCGGCATTGATGGTCAGTTCGGCCATCTTGTGTCCCTGCTCTCTCATTGTGGTTGCGTTCCGTCAACGGAACCAACCGAAACTTGCAATTCGGGTTGAACGGGCGGGCAATGCCACTGCTTCTGCGAAGGAGGCATCTGCCACGCACCCGCTACCCGAGGTATCTTCTAAATCACCGTTGCGACGAACGGTTCAGCGTCGCTAGCTTGAGCCGCTAGCCGATGGAACGAGTCAGGTCGGACATACGGGTCTCGACGGTACCGTCGATCACCTCGTCGCCCACCTGAACACGCAGACCGCCCAGAACGGCGGGGTCCACCGAAACGTCGAGCTTCAGCTCACGGCCGTACACGGCGTTGAGCGCGCGACCGAGACGTTCAAGCTGTGCCTGCGACAGCGCAATCGCGCTAGTTACTCGCGCAATGTAACGGTTCTGTCGCGTGACGATGATTTCTGCGAACTCATCGGCTACCCGTGCAGCGTGACGGCCGCGGGGGTTGGAGCCAATTCGTTCGAGCAGAAGCACACCTTCGGCGGTGGTGGCGGGGCCACCGAGCGCCACGGCGAGCTTCTTCTTTGCTTCTTTGCTTGCCTGATGGTCGGACAGCGCTTCCTGCGCCTGAGCGTTGGAATCAACGGTACGCACAAAGGTGAGTAGTTCGTTGAGTACCTCGTCCAGGGCATCCACGCCACCGCGAGACTGAGCCGATGCGGTCACGGCGAGCACTGCTGCACGCTCCAGGGCGTTCGCCAGATCAGCATCATCAGACCAGCGCTGAGCCACCGCATTGGTGAACACAGCCATAGCCTGAGAAGAGATCTTGCCGCCGAAGACGGTGTTAGCGATACCCTGACGTGCTGCTGCATCACGCGAAGAATCGGTGACAGCACGGCGCAGGGTGCCGTTGTGGTCGAGAACATCAACCACAGCGAAAAGCTCGCTCGCCAGGTTCAGGGGCTGCAGGGAAGCGTGAGCTTCCAGCACCTCTTCCACCTTGCTCAGTGATTCAGTAGATACTCCTGCCATTACCGAGCCGCACCTGCGTTCTGCTTCTCGGTTTCAAGGTCAGCAAGAAAACGATCTACCACACGGGCCGATCGCTCATCATCGTTGAGGGCTTCGCCCACAATCTTGCCGGCAAGGGTCGTAGCAAGAGTGCCAACCTCGGAACGGAGGGACACTGCTGCTGCCGCACGCTCTGCCTCGATAGCCTTTGCTGCATTATCGCTAATGCGCTGAGCCTCAGCGGTTGCACGCTCGCGAGCGTCGGCAATGATTGCCTCGCCCTCTGCGCGTGCCTCTTCACGAATCTTCTGAGCCTCCAGTCGAGCGCTTTCGAGCTGCTGGGTGTACTCATCGCGAGCCGCTGCAGCCTCTGCCTGTGCCTTCTCGGCCTTGGCAAGGCCACCTTCGATTGCTTCCTTACGGTCCTGGTAGATCTTCTCGAACGCCGGGACAACGTACTTAGCAACGATGTAGTAGAGGATCAGGAATCCGATGAGGGTAATGACAATTTCCCCGACGTCGGGAATCAGGGGGTTCGAAGTTGCCTCCGCTCCCCCTTCGCTTGCCAGATAAATCATGGAGGGAATCCTGTTCTATGGGATGGGTCGTTTAGGATGTGGCAGAGCCGGTTACTTGATGAAGACGAGAACCAGGCCCAGAATTGCCAGTGCCTCGACCAGTGCGAAGCCCAGGAACAGCATGGGCTGCAGGGTCTTCTGGGACTCGGGCTGACGAGCAACGCTGGTCATGTATGCCGCGAAGATCAGACCCACGCCGATGCCGCCGCCAATAGCTGCCAGACCGTAGCCAACCGCAGTGATGGAACCAACCATTATTTTTCCTTTCAACAGTGTTCGACCGGGAACATACCCGGACCGAACAGAGTTTGATTTGAGTTAATAGCCCGCACAGTGAACGTGTGGGTTGCTTTATTCACGCCCAATGACGAACGCGAAAACCTAAAAAACTAGAGAGTTTAGTGTCCCTCGGAAACCGAGCCCTGCAGGTACACAGCCAGCAGCAGAGCGAACACATAAGCCTGGATGCACTGAATCATGAATTCCAGGAAGTACAGGAACATGCCCAGAGCACCGGGAGCAATAGCGGCCAGGTAGCCGATGCCGCCCAGAGTCTCAACCATGTAGGTCACCATGCTGGATGCAACCATCAGCGCCAGGTGACCACCGAACATGGTCGCGAAGAGACGCAGTGCGTGAGTTGCGGGACGAATCAGCAGGTTCGAGAAGAACTCAATCGGGATCAGGATGGGGTAAATCCACACCGGCAGACCCGAAGGCATGGTGATGTCCTTGAAGAAGCCGCCCAGGCCCTTGCGCTTGATACCAACGCCAACCCAGGTCAGGTACGCGACGCCAGCCAGTGCGTAGGCGCTACCGGGGTGCGAGAAGGAGGGCAGCTGAACGAAGGGAATCGAACCGAAGAGGTTGTTCACCAGAACGAAGAAGAAGGAGGCGAACAGAATCGGCACGAAAGGCTTGTAGTGCTGAACGCCCAGGGTTTCCTTACCGAGGGAGTTACGAGCAAACATGTAGCCAGACTCAGCGATGAACTGAGTCTTGCCGGGAACCATGGCGCGCTTACGTGCTGCGGTGAGGAAGAAGACCGCGATAATCACCACGGACAGCAGAATCAGTACGTTCTGCTTACCGAAAGCAAAATCACCGATGGTGAAGAAGGGGGGCAGATGCATGTCTTCGGGGGTCGGCGGCACATAGGCTTCCGCGAGGATCAACCCGTTCTCGATCAA
>CALGXU010000450.1 GCA_937935205.1 uncultured Rothia sp. | reverse complement strand
CAGGTCAGCGATACGGCGGTTACGCTCAGCGTCCAG
Organism: uncultured Rothia sp.; assembly: GCA_937935205.1. Classification (GTDB taxonomy): domain Bacteria; phylum Actinomycetota; class Actinomycetes; order Actinomycetales; family Micrococcaceae; genus Rothia. The sequence goes on along the minus strand of CALGXU010000450.1, from coordinate 9,650 downwards.
GGTCGGCGGCGGACCAACAACCAGAACCTTAATGTTGTTCTGCGACGCCATGTCCACAATGTTCGCCAGGTTCAAACGCGAACGAGCGCTGGTCAGACCCAAATCAATGTCAAAGGTCGACGGAGCAATAATGAGGCGGTTATCAGCACCGGGAACGAAGCGGCGGCGCGCCTCCTCGAACCAGCGAGCATTCAGCTGCTCGCTACCTTCATTGGGTGCGGCAAGGTTATATGCCGCAATGGATGCAGTGGTCTGCGGGGTGCGCGCCATAACACGGCCAAACCAGCCGAGGGTACGGGGATCGCCAACACCGGCGAGCAGGTCATCGCCGACTGCCACAATTCGAATATTGCGTTGCTCCACGGAATTCTTTCTTCTGCAGTATGCGCCCGCCGTGAGAGGCGGCAAGGCACGTGAGTAATAGTCTTTATATCTAGGATAAGCGCTTACCGGCCTCTTTTCGAACTTCATACCCTATCCGGCAAGTATCCGAGACTAAAAAACCCGTCTACCCACCAGAAACATCTGACGGGAAGACGGGTTTTGAAGAGCTAAAACCTTAGCGGTTTAGTAGTAGAAGCCCTTAGCCTTCGAAGACCTGGTTGAACAGAGCCTCAGCCTCAGCTGCGTGCAGCTTGCCGGTACCGGCAGCCGGGGAAGCCGCAGCAGCACGGGAAGCAAGACGCACGCGGCGGTCAAGCAGCGGCAACAGGTTCACAGCCATGAACGGCCACTGACCCTGGTTAGCAGGCTCGTCCTGAGCCCACACAACGTCGGTAGCGTTCGAGTACAGAGCCAGCTGCTCCTTAATCTCCTGCTCGGGCAGCGGGTACAGCTGCTCGACCGAGACAATAGCGGTCTTGGTGTCGCCGCGGCGCTCGCGCTCCGCCTCCAGATCGTAGTAGAGACGGCCGGACACGAAGACCACACGCTCAACCTGAGCCGGGTTAATACCCGAACGGTCACCAATCACTGGCTGGAACGAACCCTCGGTGAAGTCCTCGATGGAGGAGGCAGCAGCCTTCAGACGCAGCAGCTGCTTGGGGCTGATCACCACGAGCGGCTTGTACGGACGGTGCTGAGAGTGGCGACGCAGCAGGTGGAAGTGCGAAGCCGGAGTCGAGGGGCAAGCCACGGTCATGTTGTTCTCAGCGCACAGCTGCAGGTAACGCTCAACACGAGCCGAGGAGTGGTCAGGGCCCTGACCCTCGTAGCCGTGAGGAAGCAGCATAACCAGCGAGGAACGCTGGCCCCACTTCTGCTCGGAGGAAGACACGAACTCATCAATGATGGTCTGAGCGCCGTTCGCGAAGTCACCGAACTGAGCCTCCCACACCACGAGCGAGTCGGGGCGCTCCACCGAGTAGCCGTACTCAAAGCCGAGAACGCCGTACTCAGAGAGGAAGGAGTTGTAGATACGGAACTTGCCCTGGTTCTCAGAGAGGTGCTCCAGCGGCGACCACTCTTCATCAGTGATGTGGTCGTGCAGAACAGCGTGACGCTGAACGAAGGTACCGCGCTGAACATCCTGACCGCTCATACGAACGTCGGTGCCCTCCATCAGCAGTGAACCGAAGGCGAGCAGTTCGCCCATACCCCAGTTGATGTTGCCGGTGCGGCCCATCTCAACGCGCTGGTCCATGAGCTTCTTCAGCTTCTTGTGGACGGTGAAGCCCTCGGGAGCCTTACCGAACGCATCAGCGATGTGCTGCAGGGTCTCGCGGGAGATTGCAGTCTTACCGCCGTGAACGACCTCGGTGTTCTGCTGGGCTGCGGGCAGTTCCAGACCGGAAACGTGCGCGCCAGCAGGAGCCGGTGCCGAAGACTGAGTCTCGACGAAGATAGCGTCCAGCTTCGAGTGGTAGGAGTCCAGAACCTCGTCTGCCTCCTCCTGGGAGACATCGCCACGACCGACCAGATCCTGTGCGTACAGGGTGCGGGTCGAGGGCAGAGCGTCGATGTCCTGGTACATCTTCGGCTGGGTCATCGACGGATCATCAGCCTCGTTGTGACCGCGGCGGCGGTAGCAAATCAGGTCAATGACAACGTCGCGACCAAAGCGCTCGCGGTACTCGAATGCCAGGCGTGCGACGCGAACCACTGCGTCCGGGTCATCAGCGTTGACGTGGAAGACCGGAGCCTTAGTCATACGCGCAATGTCGGAGGCGTGGGTTGCGGTGCGGCCGTCGTTCGGCAGGGTGGTGAAGCCAATCTGGTTGTTCACCACAACGTGCAGGGTACCGCCGGTGGTGTACGCACGCAGGCCAGCCATCTGCAGGGTCTCCATGACGATGCCCTGGCCAGCGAACGCTGCGTCACCGTGAATCAGAATCGGCAGGACCGGGTGGCCCTCAACGCCCTGCTCGCGGTAGACATCCTGCTTAGCGCGGACGATACCCTCGAGCACGGTGTTTGCAGCCTCAAGGTGCGAGGGGTTAGCAGCCACGTAAACCTGGGTCTGCTTACCGGAATCGGAGGTGAAGACACCCTCGGTACCGAGGTGGTACTTCACGTCACCGGAGCCGCCCTCGTAGGGTGCTGCGGTGCCGGAGAACTCACGGAAAATCTGAGCGTAGGACTTACCAGCAATGTTGGTCAGCACGTTCAGGCGACCGCGGTGTGCCATACCAATGGCAACGCCCTTCAGGTCGTTGTTAGCGGCCTTGTCCAGAACAGCATCCAGCAGCGGAATCAGGGACTCGCCGCCCTCCAGGGAGAAGCGCTTCTGGCCCAGGTACTTGGTCTGCAGGAAGTTCTCGAATGCCTCAGCCTCAACCAGCTTGGAGAGAACACGCAGCTGCTCCTCGCGGGTCGGCTTAGCAACGCCGCGCTCCAGACGCTCCTGGAACCATGCGCGAACCTCGGGGTCCTCAGAGTACATGTACTCAACGGACAGAGAACCGGAGTATGCCTCGTGCAGACGCTCCAGGATGGTGCGCAGCGGCAGACGCTCGGCACCGCCGAAGCCACCGGTCGGGTAGACGCGGTCCAGATCCCACAGGGTCAGGCCGTAGTTCTCCAGCTTCAGGTCCGGGTGCGAACGCATCTTGTAACCAACGGGGTTGGTTGCTGCGGTCAGGTGGCCGTGCACGCGGTAAGCGTGAATCAGCTGCTGGATACGTGCAACCTTGGAAATTTCCTGAGCGTCATCGACGTGGTTGTCGCGTGCCCAACGAACCGGCTCGAAAGGAACCTTCAGGTCGCGGAAGATTGCGTCGTAGAAGTCGTCGCCGCCGAGCAGGTAGTGCTCAACCAGCTTCAGGAACTCACCGGAACCTGCACCCTGAATGACGCGGTGGTCGTAGGTGCTGGTCAGGGTGATGATCTTGGACAGGCCCTGCTGGGTGATGAGCTTCTCGGACAGGCCGCGGAACTCAGCCGGGTACTCCAGAGCACCCACACCGATGATGGCTGCCTGGCCCTTGGAGAGGCGGGGCACCGAGTGGACGGTACCGATACCACCGGGGTTGGTCAGCGAAACAGTGGTGCCGCGGAAGTCCTCAATGGTCAGCGCGCCGTTACGGCCACGCTTAACGATGTCGTTGTAGGCTTCCCAGAACTCGCGGAAGCTCAGCTGCTCAGCACCCTTGAGGTTCGGAACGACCAGGTTACGGGAACCATCGGGGCGGGGCAGGTCAATAGCCAGACCAAAGTTCACGTGCGCGTTGTGGATTGCAACGGGCTTGCCCTTCTCATCCACGTTGTAGGTCACGTTCATGGAGGGCATAGCCGCAACGGCGCGGATGACCGCGTAACCAATAATGTGGGTGAAGGAAACCTTGCCGCCGCGGGTGCTTGCCAGGTACTTGTTGATAGCAGCACGGTTCTCAATGAGCAGCTTTGCGGGGACCGCACGAACGGTGGTTGCGGTGGGGACAGTCAGCGACTCTTCCATGGTCGTGACGACTGCCTTAGCAGGGCCGCGGAGGGGGACAATCTTGTCTTCAGCAGGTTCCACAGGTTCAGCCTTCTTGGTAGCAGCGGGAGGGGTGGGGTTAGCAGGCGCAGCCGCAGGCTTCGGTGCCGCGGGGGCGGGAGTTGCTACAGGTGCGGCAGGTGCAGCCGGTGCGGCGGGTGCCGCAGCAGGAGCTGCACTAGCGGTACCGGCGCCTCCCAGCGCCTTGTCGATGGTCTCAAAAATGGGCCACCATGAAGGGTCCACGAGGTTCTTGTCCTTCTGGTAACGCTCGTACTGTTCTTCAACGAACCATTCGTTACCGGCAAATTCCTCAGGCACCAGATGTTCTGGCAGATTTGGCACGTTAAACGCCTCTTCCAATTAGTGTGAATTTATCCGTCGCGTCCGGGACTCACCCGGCATAGACGACCCGCGTCTTCGAGGGGCGAATCATCACGCTGAGCATGTGCGCATCGCCTGCGGTAGAGGCCGTGTGTGCGGGGTGTGCACCGTACAAACCTGCCTAGCGTGCCGTGAACTCCGGAGTTCATCCGCTTGCATGGCGGCACACTCATGCTCCTATGTATAAGTGTAAAGAGAAGCACGGTGAACTTTCCAGCTCATCGCGCCATATCCGCAATGCAATTTTTCACTCTTACGGATTAGCAATGAGCCGCGTGCGCAACAAGTACTGTCTTGCACTTGTGAGCAGGCGCTCTAAGGCGCCTGGAAGAGGTGAAACCTTCGCTAAAATATTGGGTATGGATGACCCTTTGAGTAAGACTCTGACCATTAGCCAACACAAGATGCCGCCCGTGCACAGCGCGCGCTACGGCACCGCCGCACCCGAAAATAACCCCTCCTCGGGTGCTCAGCATCTGGACAGGCTGCCTGTTGAATTTCTACGCCAGAACCAGCACAGCGCAAACCACTTTGCGGAGGCGGTGACCGCGTGGATCTGATACTCCTACTCATTGGCCTACTCCTCATCCTGGGTACCGGCTTCTTCGTCGCCGTAGAGTTCTCCCTTGTGGCGCTCGAAACCGCGACCGTGCAGCAGGCAAAAGACTCCGGCGATAAAGCCGCCGACGCCGTCCTGCGCTGCCTCAAAACCCTCTCCACTCAGCTGTCCAGCTGCCAGATCGGTATCACCATCACCACGCTGCTGACCGGCTACACCCTCGACGCCGCCATCAAGGCGCTCACCACCGGCGTCATCAGCAGCCTGGGTCTGCCCACCAGCGTGACCGACGTACTCACCCTGGTGCTGGCGATGCTCATCGCAACCCTGCTCTCCATGGTTGTTGGCGAACTGCTGCCCAAGGGCCTCGCCATCGCCGAACCCTACGATGTGGCACGCCGAGTTGCCCCCGCACAGCTGGCCTTCACCCGCGTCATGTCCCCGCTCGTGCGCCTCATGAACGGCTCCGCCAACTGGATTCTCGGACGCTTCGGCATGGAAGCCAAAGAGGAACTCTCCGCCGCACGCACCCCCGAAGAGCTCTCCTCCATGGTGCGCCGCTCCGCAGAAGAAGGCACTCTCGACTCCGACGCGGCACGCTTCGTGGACCGCACCCTGCGCTTCTCCGAGCTGACCGCCTCCGAAGTGATGACCCCGCGCGGCCAGGTCGCCATGCTCGAAGACACCGCACCCGTTGCCGAAGTCATCAAACTGGCACGCTCCACCGGCCACTCCCGATTTCCCCTCTACAAGGGCGACCACGACAACATCGTGGGTGTCGTGCACGTGAAGAAGGCAGTCGGCGTGCCCCCGGAGGTTCGCGAAACCCTCGAAGCCGGTGCCCTCGCAGAAGACGTGCTGCAGGTCCCCGAAACCCTGCACCTGGACGCGCTACTCACCCAGCTGCGCCAGGGCGCCCTGCAGCTCGCCGTGGTCCTCGACGAATACGGTGGAACCGCCGGCATCGCAACCCTCGAAGACCTCGTCGAAGAAATCGTCGGCGAAGTCTCCGACGAACACGACCGCGGCCGCACCGAACGCCCCCTGCGCTACGGCAACGGCGACTGGGTGTTCTCCGGCCTGCGCCGCCCCGACGAAATCAACGCCCTTATCCCCGGGCTCGAGGTTGAGGAAAGCCCCGAATACGAAACCGTCGGCGGCTTCATGATGGAACGGCTCGGCCGCATCCCCGAGGTGGGCGACAGCGTCCCCGTACCCGGCGGCACCCTGCGCGTGGACACCCTCGAAGGCCGCCGCGTGGACCGCATCCGATTCACCCCCGCACCTAGCGCACAGGAACAGACCGAGAAGGGAGGCAACGCATGAACGACTGGGTAGCCATCGCACTGCTCGTCATCCTGCTCGCCGGAAACGCCTTCTTCGTCGCCGGTGAATTCGCCATCATGTCTACCCGACGAGCACAAATCGAGCCGCTCGCCGAAGAAGGCAATAAGCGAGCGCAGACCGTCATCTACGCGCTAGAGAACGTCTCGCTCATGCTCGCCACCTGCCAGCTGGGCATCACTATCTGCTCCCTGCTGATCCTGAACGTCTCAGAACCGGCACTGCACCACATGCTGGAGGTGCCCCTGCACCTGGTCGGCCTGCCCCACGCTATCGTGGACGTCATCGCCTTCGGCGTCACCCTGATCCTGGTCACCTACCTGCACGTGATCTTCGGCGAGATGGTTCCTAAGAACGCCGCCGTGACCCTCGCCGTCCGCGGTGTGGCTCTCTGGATTGTGCCGACCCTGGTGACCTTCTCCAAGATCTTCGCTCCTGTGGTCGCCCTGCTGAACAACCTGTCCAATAAGCTGCTGGCGCTTATGAAGGTCGAAGCGAAGGATGAGGTCGCCTCCACCTTCACCCTGGGCGAGCTGCAGACCATCGTTGCAACCTCGACCGCTGAAGGCACCGTGGAAGACGATGCCGGCGTGATTGAAAGCGCCCTCGAATTCACCGAGAAGGACGTCTACGAAATCATGGTGCCCGGCGATAAGCTCGTCACCCTGCCCTTCGGCAGCACCCCCGCCGAACTGGAACGCGCCGTGGCACGCAGCGGCTACTCCCGCTTCGTCATTACCGACAGCGACGGAACCTACATGGGCTACCTGCACGTGAAGGACGCCCTCGCCATCGCCCCCGAGCGGTTTGAGGAGCCCTTCCCCTGGTACAAGCTGCGTTCCCTGGACACGCTCACCCCGACCACCGATATTGACGATGCGCTCGCCTCCATGCAGCGCAGTCGAACCCATATCGCGCAGGTTATGGATGAGCACGGCACCACCCTCGGCGTGGTCTTCCTCGAAGACGTGCTGGAGGAGCTCGTCGGCGAAATCAACGACACCACCCAGGACGCGGTGCGTGAGCGTGTACGCCGACAGCAGGCGCGCGAAGCCCAGTAGCCGCATCGTGAGATACCCCGAATAAAACACCCGAGCAAAACGGGTAAAACACCGGAGTAAAACACCCGAGCAAAACGGGGGAATCTTGAACACACAGCCCGCCTGGCACTCTCGTGAAGGAGAGCGCCGGGCGGGCTGTTTTGCGGTCAAAACGGTTGATGAGCGCATGTAAGGGGCAACCTCAAGCGCGGCATGAAGCGGCGGCAGAGGAGCGGAGTAGGTATAGCTAAACATCCCTGCACCATAAGCTATTGACAAGGAAAAGGGTAGCCTAACACCACTCAAATGAGACCAATAAAGAGTTGTTTATACGGGTGTTCGCATGATGTAGTTAATAAACCTACAGACTAGAACGAACCGAAAGAGAGCCCTCATGTCGCACCCGAAGATCACCCGCAAGCACTTCCTCACCGCAATGGGCTCACTCGCCGCATCCTCCCTGCTGCTGGCAGGTTGCGCAACCGAGAACAGCACCTCCTCCGGTTCGTCCTCCTCGGCTGGCTCCAACAACGGCAAGGTGAAGGTCGTCGCCTCCACCGACGTCTACGCAGACATCGCCAAGCAGGTCGGCGGCGACTACGTTGATGTCACCGCGCTGATCGCCTCCACCAGCACCGACCCCCACTCCTACGAAGCCACCAGCGCCGACCGCCTCAAGGCGAAGGACGCATCCCTGATCGTCATCAACGGCGCAGGCTACGACCTGTTCCTCGAAGACCTCGCAGGCAAGGACAATACCTCCCAGAAGATCGTGAACGCGGTCAAGGTCAGCGGCAAGCTCACCGACGCCGAATACACCCACCTGGTCGAGGACCACCGCGGCGGCGAACACCACGAAGACGGCGGCGACCACGCCCACGCACACGAGTTCAACGAGCACCTCTGGTACGACCTCGAAACCATGAAGAAGGTCGCCCAGAAGATCGCTGAAGAGCTCGCAGGCCTCGACTCCGCACACGCTGAGGCGTTCCGCACCAACGCATCCACCTTCTCCAAGGAACTGGACGCACTGAACGCAGCAGCTAAGGCAATCCCCGGTGAGGGCAAGAAGTACCTGTCCACTGAGCCCGTGCCGGACTACCTGATTTCCTCCACCGGCGCAGAGAACGCAACCCCCAGCGAATTCGCTGAGGCAGCCGAAGCCGGCAACGACGTTCCCGCGCTCGTCCTGAAGGAAACCAAGGACATGGTCACCGAGAAGAAGGTCCAGCTGCTCGCCTACAACGAGCAGACCTCCACCTCCCAGACCAACGAGGTGCTGCAGGCCGCTAAGGACGCCTCGGTGAACTACGTATCCTTCACCGAAACCCTGCCGGAGAACACCAATTACCTGGCATGGATGAAGACCAACGTCAGCAACCTCGAAAAGGCGCTCTCCTAAGTGACTGACATCAATAACGGTGCCGCCCCCGCGATTTCTATTCGCGGGGGTAGCCTCGCTTTCGGGGCCCGCACCCTCTGGAAAGATCTAACCCTCGACATCGGCGCAGGCGAATACTTCGCCGTGCTCGGACCCAACGGCTCCGGCAAGTCCACCTTCCTCAAAGTCGTTCTCGGCCTGACCGGACTCAACGCCGGCGAAATCTCTGTGCTCGGCAAGCCCGCACGCCTGGGCAACGCCGGCGTCGGCTACGTACCGCAGCAGAAGTCCATCCCCACCTCCACCCCGATGCGCGCCCGCGACCTGGTGGGACTTGGCGTGGACGGGCACCGCTGGGGCATCCGCCTGCACGGCCGCAAATACCGCGCCAAGGTGGACGAGCTCCTCGAAGCCGTCGGCGCGACCGAGTACGCGAACGTGCCGGTGGGCCTGCTCTCCGGCGGCGAGCAGCAGCGTCTGCGTATCGCTCAGGCGCTCGCGAACGACCCGAAGATTCTGCTGGCTGACGAGGCGCTACTCTCCCTGGACCTCAACCACCAGTACGCGGTGGCTGAGCTGATTCACCGGTTCAACCGTGAACGCGGCGTGGCGGTGGTGTTCGTGACCCACGAAATCAACCCCATCATTGAGCATGTGGATCGCGTTCTCTACCTGGCGAATGGCCGTTTCACGGTCGGCTCGGTGGAAGAGGTCATGACCAGCGAGACTCTCACCTCCCTGTACGGAACCCCGGTGAGCGTGCTCAAGTCTAATGGCCGTTACGTGGTGGTGGGTGAGACTCACGCCAGCGACCACTGCCATATTGAGGGCACCGACCAGAACATTCACGGCTCCCACCTGAAGTCTGGTCTTTCTGAACCGCAGCGCACCCTACACCTTCCGGGAGGAACCACTCGATGACCATTCTTGCTTCCCTCCCCGCCCTGGCTCCGGTTGCCGCCGCGCAGAATGATTTGCTCTCCCGTATCTTCGTTTTTAACCGCTACGGCGAGCTGCTGCAGATGT
>CALGXU010000449.1 GCA_937935205.1 uncultured Rothia sp. | reverse complement strand
CCCGATAGGCTAGATAACAACAGGACACACGCCGGGGCAAGGAGGCGCCAGCACCGCTGGCACGCCGCCCGCCGCAACCCCCTTTGGAATCCCAAGGAATCCTCTGGAATCCCATGGGCTCTGCAGGGCCTTTCGCGCCTTACTTCCGCACCCCGGCAGCAAATTTAGCGCGCCTCCGCCGCCCACAGACGGGTACCGTGCGGATGCGCGCCCGCACCGAGAGGGCAACTCATGGACCGCCAACAGGAATTCGTACTGCGCACCATCGAAGAGCGCGACATCCGCTTCATCCGCCTCTGGTTCACCGACGTGGTCGGCACCCTCAAATCCGTCGCGCTCGCACCGGCTGAGGTAGAAAGCGCCTTCGACGAGGGCTTGGGCTTTGACGGATCCTCGATTGAGGGTTTCTCACGCATCTACGAATCCGACATGCTGCTGCAGCCGGACCCCTCCACCTTCCAGATCCTGCCCTGGCGCGGCGAGGAAGACTACACCTCCCGCATGTTCTGTGACGTGCTCACCCCCGACGGCGAGATCAGCGCATCCGACACCCGCGGCGTGCTCAAGCGCGTGCTCAACAAGGCCGCGGAGATGGGCTTCACCTGCTACACCTCGCCCGAAATTGAGTTCTACCTGCTCGAATCCTCCAAGCTCGGCGCTGACGGATTCCCCGTGCCCGTGGACCACGAATCCTACTTCGACCACACCCCCGGCGGCATCGTGCAGGACTTCCGCCGCAAGGCAGTGACCATGCTCGAAGAAGTCGGCATCTCCGTCGAATTCAGCCACCACGAAACCGGCCCCGGTCAGAACGAAATCGACCTGCGCCACGCCGACGCCCTGCAGACCGCCGACAACGTCATGACCTTCCGCACCGTCATCAAGGAAGTCGCCTACTCGCTGGGCATGTACGCAACCTTCATGCCCAAGCCCTTCACCAAGTACGCCGGCAGCGGCATGCACACCCACTTCTCCCTCTTCGAAGGCGATACCAACGCATTCTTCGAAGCCGGTGCCGAATACCAGCTGTCCAAGACCGCACGCCACTTCATCGCCGGTGTGCTCAAGCACGCCCCCGAATTCACCGCGGTCACCAACCAGTTCATCAACTCCTACAAGCGCCTCTGGGGCGGCGGCGAGGCACCCTCCTACGTCTCCTGGGGCCACAACAACCGCTCCGCCCTCGTGCGCGTGCCCCTGTACAAGCCGAACAAGATGCAGTCCGCACGCATCGAGTACCGCGGCCTGGACTCGGCGTCGAACCCGTACCTCGCCTACGCGGTGATTCTCGCCGCAGGCCTGAAGGGCATCGAAAACGAGTACCCGCTCATGCCCGCCGTGACCGAGGACCTCGCCGCCATGACCAACGCCGAGCGTCGCGCGATGGGCTACAACCCGCTGCCCGCATCCCTGCGTGAAGCCATTAACATCACCGAAGAATCCGAGTTCATGGCGGAGGTTCTGGGTGAGCAGGTCTTCGAGCAGTTCCTGCGCAATAAGCGCGCCGACTGGGACCAGTACCAGGCTCAGGTGACCCCCTACGAGCTCAAGCACAACCTCGGAATCCTCTAACGGCTGGATCCTCCCATCTCCTCTCATGATGAGTGACCGCTGACAGCCTCAGGGCGGTACCCGCTACCGGTAACACGTCGGCGGGTACCGCCCACAGGTCTATCAATTGCACCTATCGGCTGCGCCGTTCACCGCCGATTTTTAGCCGCCGATTTTTACCGGCGAAATTTATACTCTCCACCCGGATCTACTCTCCACCCACAGTTTTCTACCCACGGTTCTCACGCTATGACTGACAGCTCCCACTACCCGGCCACCGGGCTCATCCGCATTATCGACCCCGCCAAAGAACCCAAACCGCTAACCGACATCGCCCCCGACGCACTCGACGACGAGCAACGCGCCGAAGCCGAACGCAAAGCCCAGCTACGCCTGCGCACCCGCATGATTGCCACCGGCTTCTACGACCCGTCCAAGGCAGAACGCTGGCTCAACGCACCCGAACTGAAGCACGTCTCGCAGGATGCGCTCTTTGCCGGGCTGCGCCTCGCGCCTTCACCGGATATTGCCCTGCCCGCCCTCGTGCGCCTCATCGAGAAGCACCCGGCGGTCGCCGAACGCGCCAACCGTGGCGACAAAGAATTCGGCATGTACCGCCTGCTCGGCGCATCCCAGGCGATTGGCGATTTTCTCTACCGCCGCCCCGAACACATTGACCCGCTCTTCGACACGCAGGTGTACCCGGCTGAGAGCGCGCTGATTCGCTCCCAGCACCCGGCGTCGATTCTGCCGGAAACCGACGGGGAATTTCTGACACCCATCGCACCGCTGGACACCCCCTACCGTCGCGATATCCTCACCGCCCTCGGCGCCGACCCCCGTGCGGAGCGTCCGCGCGCTGCCGTCGAGCAGACCGGCAAGGACGGCTACGTGACCCTGCGCGTTGCCTACCGCGCCGCCCTGGCGCGCATCGCCCTGCTCGACGTGTGCTGTGAAGACCCGGTTGAGATGATGCCCACCATCGGTCGTCACCTCGCCGATTTGGCTGCCGCCGCGCTGGAGGGTGCGCTCGCCATCGCGCGCACCGAGGTGGCGGAGGGGCTGGGCCCGGGCCTGGCGGCTCCTCGCCGAGGCGAAGCCGTAGACGCCCTGGACTTGGCAATTATCGGCATGGGCAAGTGCGGTGCCCGCGAGCTGAACTATATCTCTGACGTTGACGTAGTGTACGTGGTTGCGCCCGTTGAACCCGGTACTGCACCTGCCGCCGCGCCTAATACCGGTGCGGAGGGGGAGAACGCCCCGCTCAAGCTCACCGAGAACGAATGTTCCACCATCGGCACGGAGCTCGTACACGCCCTCACCCGCGCCATCATGGGCCCCGCACC
>CALGXU010000448.1 GCA_937935205.1 uncultured Rothia sp. | reverse complement strand
TTTCATCGAGCATGCGCTGGTAGTCCGGCAGAATCTCGAAGCCGTGCGCACGCAGGGCACGGGCAGTTTCAACGCGGTCGTCCAGGGCGATATCCACGCCGTCAACATCCTGCTCAGTTTCGTGGCCACGGCCAGCAATCAGGATGGCGTCGTGCTCGCCCGCCAGGGCAATTGCCGCATCAATCGCGGCGGCTCGCGGAGAAATGTTCAGGATCTGGGTTGCGCGGCGGTTCTCAGCGTTCTGTGCGCCCTCCTCAACGGCGGCGCGAATCGGAGCCGGGTCCTCACCGTGCGGATCGTCATCAGTCACGACAACGATATCTGCGTTCTGCGCAGCAATCGCACCCATAATCGGGCGCTTGAGCTGGTCACGCTCACCGGTCGCGCCGAAAACAATCATGACCTTACCCTCACCGGGGCGGTCCATCGCCTCCAGGGCACGGGTCAGACCGTCCGGGTTGTGGGCAAAGTCCACAATCGCGTGCGGAGCCAAAGAAATCAGCTGCATACGACCCGGAACCACCGGAGTAAGAGCCGCACCGGAAGCCAGCTCGGGCAACAGACGCTCACGCTCAGCGGAGTCAGTGTCCAGGTACGCCATGAGAGCCGCCAGCGCAGCATTCGAAACGTTAAAGTCAGCGGGCAGACCGGTGTAGCATTCAACGCTCTCACCGGCACCGTTAGCCACGTGGAAGCGGTGGCCCAGACCCTCACGCTGAACCTTCACCACAGCCCAGTCGCGGGCGCCAAACTCTGCGGGCACCTCAGCCAGACCGGCACCACGAGCAGTCACCAGACGGTGAACCTGCTGCGCACCCATCTGCTCGCACGCGGCGGAGAACATCTTCTCGCCCCACTCGTCATCAGCAGTAATCACAGCCAGCTCGGCACGTTCGGGAGTGAACAGCTGAGCCTTCGAATCGAAGTAGTGCTCCATAGTGCCGTGCAGATCCAGGTGATCCTGAGTCAGGTTCGTAAAGCCAGCAACCGCATACTTCACGCCGTCCACACGGTGGTAATCAATCGCGTGCGAAGACACCTCCATCGCCGCGCAACGCACCTGATGCTGACCCATAATCGTCAGCAGAGAATGCACGTGAGGAGACTCCGGGGTGGTCATCTTCGAAGGAACCGACACACCATCAATCAGAATCTGAATAGTGCCAATCAGACCGGTCTTCACACCCAGGCCGGTGCGGAACACCGACTCCAGCATGTAGGTGGAGGTGGTCTTACCGTTCGTACCGGTCACCGCATAACGGTGAGTTGCGGGGAACGAATCCGAACCATAAATCAGCGCCGCCAACGGACCGACGTACTCACGCAGGTTCTCAGTCACCAGGAGCGGCACCGGCGCCTCACCCAGCAGCTGCGCACCGGCAGCATCCGTCAAAATAGCGGAAGCACCAAGCTTCAACGCAGCCTCAGCAAACTGCGCACCGTGCACCTTCGCACCGGGCAGAGCCACGTACAGGTCCTGCGGGCGAACGCCTCGGGAGTCCATGCTGATACCGGTGACCTCAACAGAATCACCGGATTCAGAACCCTGAACGCCACTAGCCAGCTGGGAACTCACCTGAGCACCCAATCCCTCCAGATGTTCGCGAAGGTGCGCCAAACTCACCGGGCGCACAGAATTCGGGCGCAGAGTCTGAGCGTCGCCGCCCAGCAGGTTCTGGCCGGGTGCGTGAGATGCGGTATCCATCGTCCTTCTTTCCTCTCCGCTGTCCGAAGCGGTGAGCTCTGTATGGTCAATGCGCTCAAGGCACACAGGGTCATTCAATATTCTACGGGCTTTAGGCTTCGACAGGTGTTCAGTCCCGGGGCTTCTTCATCACGAATCAGCTACCGGGAACCTCTCCCCCGCTCGCCTTTAGCTCGTCTTATTGGGGCTATCCTCAGCAAAAAGCGGAATCAACTCCGGTTCACCGGTAGAACGCGGCACATTATAGGTGTGCAGGGTCTTCTCCATAATCTTGGAGAACTCAGCCGTCGTACCGTTCGCACCCACGCTACCCTCAGGACGCTGCATGGTCACCGCCACCAAGAACTGCGGGTTCTCAATCGGCGCCACACCAATAAAGGACGTCGTGTTGCCGTCGTAGCCGCCCTTCTCACTCGGAGTTTCCGCAGTACCGGTCTTACCGCCCACGCGGTAGCCGGTCACCTTCGCCGGACGGGCGTGGCCTTGCTCCACCACATTCTCCATGAGAGTCAGGCAGGAAGCGGCAGTCTCCTCGCTGACCATGCGTTCGCCAGGCTCTACGGCACGCTTATGTTCGGTACCGTCGGCGTCAATGATCGCGTCCACAATGCGCGGCTTCAGACGAACGCCCTTATTGCCCAGCGCCTGGAAAATCATGGCGGTCTGCAGCGGAGTCTGCGCAACACCCTGACCGAACAGCACAGTGTACTGCTGACGGCCATCCCAATCACGCCAATCAGCGATTATACCCTGCTCCTCACCGGTCAGCTCAATGCCGGTAAACTCGCCGACGCCGTACTTCTTCAACCAGTTGTAGCGCTCTTCCTTGCTGAGCTTCTGACCGACCAGCACCGTACCGGTGTTCATCGAGTCATGAATAATGCCCGAGAAAGTACGCCGCTGCGCCCCGTGCTCAAACGCATCCTTGAAAGTCTGGCCGTCAATCGTGAGGGTCGCGGGCACATCATACACACTAGTCGGAGTCGTCAGGCCCTGCTCAATCAACGCAGAAGAAGTCAGCATCTTCTCGGTCGAACCGGGCTCCACGTTCTGCGAAATAGCGCGCGGAGTCATATCCGCCGCATCCTCAATGGTTGCCGCACCCGGGTCCATCGTAGAGGAATCAGCGAGAGCCAAAATGGAGCCGTCACGCACATCCATAACAATGGCGGTACACCATTCAGCCTTCAGCTCCTCAGCGCGGGCACGTACCACCTGCTGCGCAAAATACTGCACATCACGGTTAATGGTCAGACGAATATTCTTACCGTCCACCGCCAGGCGCTGCTCTTCCTTCGCCACGGGGATACGCACACCATCAGCACTAATCTCGTAGGTGCGCTCACCGGGGGTACCGGCAAGCTCCTTCTCGAAGACACGCTCAATGCCCACCGAGAAGTTACGGGACACCGTACCGCCCTTACCGTTGCCGTCAGCCTCTTCAACAATGTTGTACTTGCCGACCACGGAGCCACCCACACTACCGTTGGGGTACAGGCGCTGGGAGAACGCCTCACCGTAGATGAAGGGCGCGCCCAGAGCATCAATCTTATTGAAAATTTCCGGGGTGATATTTGCCTTAATCACCGAGTACTTAGAGGTGCCATCCAGCTTGGACTTGATGAACTCATCGGTAATACCCGGGTCAACGGTCTTGAGAATATCAACCATCTCGTACACCAGCTGGTTGGGGGTGACCTCAACCTTCTGGGTGCGGTCCTCGTTGTAACGCTTGAAGGTCGCCACGGCACTCTGATCAGCGGTCAGGTTATAGCGCTGCACAGTACGCGCCATGACATTGCCGTTGATATCCAGAATCTGGCCGCGCACAGCAGGCAGCACCTGCGAGCGCAAACGCTTCTGACGGGACGCATTCGCCACCGCACCGGGGTCAAAGCCCTGGCGGATAAACAGGTTCGCACCGATAACGCCCAGAGCGCAGGTGGCTGCGGCGCCTGCGACGAAGCCACGGCGGGTCAGATCCGGCTGACCGGATGCCGATTCGTTCGCGTTCTTACGCGCGTCGGAGCTCATGCGGTGGTCCTTTCGCTGGTCTAGTCTATCGGTGATGCTACGCATCCTGTGGTCAATATTGTTTATCGTGCAGCCTGGCTTGCCGCGGGG
>CALGXU010000447.1 GCA_937935205.1 uncultured Rothia sp. | reverse complement strand
GAGCCGTACAAGCTGGAGCTGCTCTCCCTGACCCAGGGCCCCGGTTCTGGCGCAGATGCTGCCGAGGGCGCATCCGTGGAGGTCGGCGAGGGTGAAATCACCATTTACGACAACGTGAACGCGAAGACCGGCGAGACCGTCTGGAAAGACCTCTGCCGCGGCCCGCACCTGCCGAACACCAAGCTGATTGCTAACGGCTACGCCCTGATGCGTGCCGGTGGCGCGTACTGGCGCGGTTCTGAGAAGAACCCCATGCTGCAGCGTATTTACGGTACTGCTTGGCCGACTAAGGACGAGCTGGTGGCGTACAAGGAGCGCATCGCTGAGGCGGAGCGCCGCGACCACCGCCGCCTGGGCCGTGAGCTGGACCTGTTCTCCTTCCCGAAGAACATTGGTCCCGGCCTGCCGGTGATTCACCCTAAGGGTGGCGTGATTAAGCGCGAAATGGAAGACTACGTGCGTACCCGCCACATTCAGGAGGGTTTCCAGTACGTCAGCACCCCGCACATTTCGAAGGAAGACCTGTTCTACACTTCCGGTCACCTTCCGTACTATGCGGACGGCATGTTCCCGCCCATGGAGCTGGATAACGGTCATTACCGTCTGAAGGCCATGAACTGCCCGATGCACAACGAGATTTACCGTTCTCGTGGCCGTTCGTACCGTGAGCTGCCGCTGCGTTTCTTCGAGTTCGGCACCGTGTACCGTGACGAGAAGTCCGGCGTGCTGCAGGGCCTGACCCGCGTGCGCATGATTACTCAGGACGACTCGCACTCGTATGTGACGAAGGAGCAGGCACCGGACGAGGTGCGTCACCTGCTGAAGTTCATGCTGAGCCTGCTTGAGGACTTCGGCATGACTGACTTCTACCTTGAGTTGTCCACCCGCGACACTGAGGGTGATAAGAAGGATAAGTTCATCGGTACCGATGAGCAGTGGGAGGCGGCTACCGCGGTTCTGGAGCAGGTTGCGAAGGAGACCGGCCTGGAGCTCGTCCCGGATCCGGGTGGTGCTGCGTTCTACGGCCCGAAGATTTCGGTTCAGGCGAAGGACGCGATTGGCCGTACCTGGCAGATGTCGACCGTGC
>CALGXU010000446.1 GCA_937935205.1 uncultured Rothia sp. | reverse complement strand
GCCATGTCCGCAGAGAACATCGCCCGCCGCGCCGCCAAGACCGCGCAGAAGGATCTGGAACGCGCCGAAAAGGAGCACCAGCAGCAGGTCAAGGACCTCACCGCAGAACTGAAGGAGAAGGAAGCCGCGTTCAAGAACAACGCGACCCGCGCTCGCAGTATCGCTACCGACATGGACAAGGCCTACAGCACCGGAGGTATCGAGAACGTGATGAAGAAGGTAACCGAAAAGGACCCCTACATCATCGACACCGAAGCCGGCGAGGTGCACATGAACGGTGAAAACCTGCGCGAGGCAGTCGATAACGTCATCAACGATGTACGCGCCCGGATTGACCTGAACAACCCCGAACCGGCACGCCGCATCGAACCCTAACCCCCACCACAGAAAGGGCAAAAACACCCCGTACAGGGCCCCAGGAACCACACCTGGGGCCCTGCCCCATATACCCCCAAAACCCAAAACACATCTATACTAAACCTAAGACACAACCCATATAATCAGGGGAATCAATGCCAAAAACTAAACAGGCGCTCGCTCTAGGGTGCGCCTCCATGATGCTTCTGTCCGGGTGCACCATCACCGCAGGATTTAACAACGTCGCCGGCGGCGGGCAAAAGCAGCACCAATCATCCCAGCAGAACAACGCCGCCAGCTGCATTAAACGCTCCGGAACCTCCAAAGGCACCGGCAACCTGGGAGACCAGAACCACCTCACCGGCACCAGCGACAAACTCTCCGAGGACCAGAACAAGGTAGCGCAGACCATTGTCTCCGTCGGCCAGAACCGCGGCCTGTCCGAAAAAGCGCAGGCAATCGCCGTTGCTACTGGCCTGGTGGAATCCGACCTGACCAACATCAACTACGGCGACGAAGGAGACGGCGTAACGAACCCCGACGGCACCCCCACCTCCTCCCTTGGCGTGTTCCAGCAGCAGAAATGGTGGGGATCGGTAGAAGAGCGCATGAATGTGTCCCGCTCCGCTGAAATCTTCTACGAGCACCTCGAGCAAATCGACTGGGAAAACATGAGCGAAGGCGCCGCCGCGCAGAAGGTTCAGGGCTCCGCCTACCCTCACAAGTACGGGCAGCGTATGGCTGAGGCCTATGAGATCGTGCACGCCGTCTCCGCCTCCGGTACCGCAGAGAAAAGCGACGCAAAGAGCGAGGAAACCAAGAAAGACGGCGACAATAAGGAAAGCAACAGTCTCTCCGCTCGAAAAGCCAGCTGCAACACCGCCGGGCACTCCCCCGCACAGCACGTGGACACCAACGGGCAGGACACCTACCCCGTCAAGTTCACCCCCACCGAAGACGAAAAAGCCGCCTTCTTCCGAGACGAAATAGACCCCTGGGGATCCTACAAGGGCCAGTGCGTTTCCTACATTCTCTGGAAGCTCAACGAGGCCCACGGTGCCACTGTGGACAAGCCCATCAACAAGGCAGCGTTCGGTATGGGTGGAGACGCAAACGCCCGCAACTGGGACGACATCGACCGTAACTATGCCACCGTTGATAAGAACCCCACCCCCGGCGCCATCGCCCAATTCGAACCCGGAGCCCTCCCCGGCATCGGAGAATACGGTCACGTCGCCTGGGTAGAAGAAGTGGACGAAGCAGGAGGCCGAGTCCGCGTCTCCCAGTACAACTGGACACCGCTCCAGTACAACGAAATGTGGGTAGATAAGGACTCCGTATCCAACTACATCCACGTCAAATAACGAAAGGAAACCACCATGAGCACCCCCACCACCCCCCAAAACCAGACACCT
>CALGXU010000445.1 GCA_937935205.1 uncultured Rothia sp. | reverse complement strand
TCGGCATGGTCTACCCCGGTACCGGCCCCACCGAGATTGTGCAGCGCACCTCCTAAACTTCCGGGCGCCAACACAAACCGATAAATACATAAACGAAAGCCGCCCCACCGTGAACACTCGCACGGTGGGGCGGTTTTTATGTTTCTACAATTCTTGAATGATCTTATTGCAGCTCATCCGGGGCAGACGTATCAGGCTGAATCTGATCCAGATTCGGGATAGAACGCACCGTTGCCCCCAGGTGGAGCTCAACGGGGAGCACATCCTCAGGCTGGCTAATTGGGGGAGTATCTTCCTCAGCAGATTCTCCCTGCTGCAGCTCAATGAGTTCCAGCAGACGCTGCGCGGTACGCTTCGCCATACCCTCAATCGGCTGAACCACGGTTGCAAGCTCCGGCATGAGTAGCTGAACGCTCTGCGTGCCGTCGTAACCAACCACCTGGAAATCCTCGGGAACACGGATGTTTCGAGCACGTGCCCACCCCAGCGCCAATGCGGCGTAATTATCGTTGGACGCAAAGACCGCGTCCACCGGCTCGGGGCTATCGGCACGCTCATCCAGGTAGCGGTAGAGCACCTCGCGCTTAATACCCAGCGAGGGGCGGAAGCCCAGCTCCACAAACTCCGGTATGAGTCCCGCCTCAAGCATTGCCTCGCGGTAGCCGCGCTGACGCTCATTGTGCGCACCCAGAGTAGACGTCACGTGGACGATATTCTGCGCACCCGTGGCAATGAGGTGCTCCGTGGCGGCGCGGGCGCCTCCGTAGTTGTCGGAGCGGATATTCGGGTAGAAACCGCTTTCGAGGCGGTCTACGGTCACCAGAGGGGCCTGTGCGTGGGGAATGTTGACCAGCGCGTCTGAGTGAGCGCCACTGATGATGCCGTCCACCTGATTGGCAAAGAGCATCTCCAGGTAGCGCTTTTCCTGCTCGGGGTGATCGTCGCTATTGCAAAGAATGACCCGGTAGCCCTCTTCGGCGAGGTGGCTTTCGAGGCGATATACCATCTCCCCGTAGAAGGGGTTCGCGACCGTGGGGAAGATGAGGCCCACCATCTGCGAGCGCTGACCCTGCAGGCTGCGGGCGATGGCGTTGGGCCGGTAGCCGAGCTCACGCATCGCCTCGTGGACCTTGGTGCGGGTGCTTTCGCTCAGGTAGCCGCGGTTGTTGAGCACGCGGGAGACGGTGGTGGGGGAGACACCCGCTAGTGCTGCAACGTCGCTGAGTTTGGGCTTTGCCACGGGGGCTCCCTTCGATATGCTAAACGATTGACATATCTTTCTACTATACCCTCTCCACGGAATCTACCTGAGCCCGAAAAACGAGAAAAGCGCTTTTCGGCTGCACCCTCTACCGCATCGGCTGACAGCACCGGCCTTACAGCACCGGAATAATCGGCACCCGAGCTCCTACCTCGTGGGCAGAACCCCGAACCGAAGAATCATCCAACACGGCACAATGAGTAGCCGCCGCCAACGACGACAACATATGCGACGCCGACTTCGGCAGAGGATACGCCACACCATCACGCACCGACACCGGAAGCAGGCGAACTCCCGCCGGCTTACGCAAAGTATCCACCGGCCCGCCCAAAACCGCCGAATCCAAATCAGGCAGTGGCATATTCCGCATACCAGCCAAAAGCGGCGGCAAATACGAATACAAAGCCGTGTACGCCGCCAAAGGATTACCCGGCAGACCCAACACAAAACGCTCACGACCAGAATTCGGGCCCGTCTCCGGAACCGGCAAACGCGCAGCCAGAGCCGGATGACCCGGACGCACATCTACCGACTCAAACAGGTACGTCGCGCCTATATCGTTGAGCACCTTACGCACCAAATCAACACCCGAGGTGCTCGACCCACCCGTAAACACCAACACACGAGCCGTCGACGTAGACAAGAACGTGCGGAACTCAGACTCAACATCCGCCAGACGAATCGAAGGGCGCGCCTCGCAGCCAGCAGAAATAATCGCATGCTCCATAAAGCCGCCAAACGCATCACGCACCTGACCCGGCGCAGGCACACCAAACGTAATGACCTCGTTACCCGTAAACGCGCAACGCACCGGAATCGGGGCGTACACCGGCAACTCATCAAAACCATTCGTGCCCAAGAACGCCGCCATACGCGCAGAAATACGGTCACCGTGGCGCGCCAACAACTCGCCACGCTCCAGCTCAGCACCGGCATGGCGAATATCAGCACCCGGTGCCGGAGGCTCAAACCCCTCCGCCATATCCAGGTAATGGATGCTCGCCTGAGTCTCCAAATGGGAACCCACGCCCGGACGAGAAGACCCCTCCGCCCCCTCATACAGGCGGGAATGCTCCTCACGCACAATCGCCTCCGCGCCCTCCGGGATCAAGCCACCCGTCAGAATCGGGGTCGCCTCACCCGGAGCAATCGGCACCGTTAGACGGTGAATATTCGCGCGAGAATCCTCCGGATACGCCGGCGTTACCAGACGCCACGGGGGCGCACCCGCCACAGCATAGCCGTCCATCGCCGAAGAACTGTAGTGGGGCACTGGCATCACCGAATAAATATCGGCCGCCAAATAGTGACCAATCGTCGCCAACAGCGGCAAAGATTCCGTCTTAACATGGGGCGCAACCTGCTGGCCCTGCTCATGCAGAATCTGACGGGCCTGCTGCCACGAAACAGAAGGAATATGGTGAGACATCGTACCTCGTAAAAGTGTGTGCGGGACGCGCAACAGCGCGCGAGCTCAAAAACGCTGCATGTACACGGCATCTGAGCCAAGACTTATCACCTAGGGTACTCGTAATCAGGCTCTAATATCACACCGCGGTAGCTCAGCTACTAATAGCTTGACCAGAGAGAAGTCGTATAACCCAGCGCCTGCGCCTGCTCCCACGTATCAACATCGGCGGTGTCAGCGGCAGACATCTCAACCGCCGCCGGGTTCAAACGGCGCAAAAAAGAACGAACAGAAGCGTCGGTGGTACCGGTCGAAAAGACCAAACGAATCGCCTCAAAACGGTAAATACCCACCAGCGGCTGATAAATGCCCTCAGAAACACCCCAGAAACCTGCAGATGCTTCAGAATCTTTGGGCGCTTCAGAATCGGTGGGGGAGGGGGTAGCGGTCGCGGCCTGCTCAACGCCCCGCGCCGCAGCAATCAGCTGCTGAACCGCCGGAGCAATACGCGGAGTGTCCACGCCCAAAATCAGGCACCATTCAGGCATGGGAGCCTGCGAGCGCTCGCAAGCCGCTGCAATACACTCCAGCCCGGCATGAATCGCCGCGGCAGGACCCGAAAACGGCGGATCCTCGCGAGTACGCAACACCTCGGGCGGCAACGGCAAGCTCTCAGGACCCACCACCACGCGCGGGGATGCGGCGGCCACCGCCTCCAGGGCACAATCCAGCAGGGTACTCGTGCCATCAGACAGGGACGCCTTCGGCACGTGGTTCAGGCGGC
This sequence comes from uncultured Rothia sp., assembly GCA_937935205.1. Classification (GTDB taxonomy): domain Bacteria; phylum Actinomycetota; class Actinomycetes; order Actinomycetales; family Micrococcaceae; genus Rothia. The sequence goes on along the minus strand of CALGXU010000445.1, from coordinate 4,721 downwards.
GAGAAGCGCCTCCGGCAACAACGACCGCGGCGCACGAAAAATCGGCAGAGCCTTCCGCGGCAAGCTCAGAACCGGGCATCGTATCCGCCCGCATTATCCACCCGCAAAGGGAGGCAGAACGTCCACGCGATCGGCATCCTGCAGGGGCGCCTGCGCATCAGAACGGGCACCGTTGACCAGGAACGAACACTGCTCCATCACCTGCGCAAGAGTCAGACCCGACGGGGTCGTACCCTCCAGGCTCTGCCCCAGATGCTCAACCAGCGCGCCAAGAGTCGCAGACGGCAACTCGGCCAGGGGCACCGACAGCTGCGCGGTACCCGCCGCAGAACGCGCGGCAGCGAAAAAATGAACCTGCATAATGCTCCTCAAGTCTTAATCAAACCCTGAGTGGGGTAGCCGAAAGCCAGAGACGCCAGTAAAAACCGTGCCCGCGCATATTCGGCTGATAATAGTGGCTTCCTTAGCCACCAATAGCGCTCATCGAGCGGCTCGCCTTGGCGAACTCCTCAATATCGAAGTCAGCGTCTTCCTTACCGTGTGCACGCGGCTTGAACCACATGCCCTCACGCCAACGCAGAGCCAGCTGCTTATCGTCAGCGCCAGAACGCAGAAGCTGCATCAAATCAGTCTCGGTGTCAGAGAACAAGCAGGAGCGGATTTTGCCGTCCGCGGTCAGACGGGTGCGGGTGCACGCACCGCAGAACGACTCCGTGACCGAGGCGATAATGCCCACACGGCCCAGCGACTCGGTGCCGTCAGTCGGGAAGCCGGTCTCGTCCAGGGCAGTGCCGAGCGGGTACACCTCCCACAGCTGGGCGGGGGAGTCGCCACGCGCCTCCGCCACCGAACCCAGAACGTACTCAGCCGACAGTTTCTCGCGAATCTCAGCGGCAGTAATCGTGCCCTCGCGGGTCCAACGGTTATCGGCATCCAGCGGCATCTGCTCAATGAAACGCAGCTGATAGCCGCCCGCCAACGCCCAACGCAGAAGCTCCGGAGCCTGATCATCATTCAGACCCGGCATCAGCACAGCATTAATCTTGATGGGCCACAGGCCAGCCTCCGCAGCACCGTCAATACCCTTGAGCACGGCGTCGAGCTTGTCACGGCGGGTCAGTTCGGCAAAGGTTTCACGGCAAATCGTATCCAGAGAAACATTGATGCGGGTCAGACCAGCCTCCGCCAGGGCGGTGGCACGCTTCTCCAAACCAATACCGTTCGTCGTAATAGCAAGCGGAACATCCGGATGCGCCTGATGGATACGGGAAATAATGTCCACCAAATCTGCACGCACCAGCGGCTCACCACCGGTAAAGCGGATCTCCTCAACGCCCAGCTCAGTAATCGCAATGTCGGCAAGGCGCGCAATCTCCTCGGCGGAGAGCAGATTCTCCTTCGGGAGCCACTGCAAACCATCCGCCGGCATGCAATAAATGCAACGAAGATTACATTTATCGGTCAGAGAGATACGCAGGTCCGTTGCCACGCGACCCCAACGGTCCAAGAGCGGACCGCTATTCGTAATATTCGGGAGCTTACGCTCGACCTTTACGCCACTCTCAGATTTTTCGGGCGTAACAAAAGCAGCCCCGTTACCCTCCGCAGAAGATAAGGTGCTTAACGTTGGGCCCGCAATGAGCTCAGAAGAGGCCGAATTCGCCGTGTACGCCATGTAAAACCTATGTGGAAAATTTGCATATTTCAGGTGACAATATGATTATTCCATGTTCCGGCGCCCCGTACATAGTGTGTGCAGGGTAAGTTACAACTGCGCCACGGCAGACAACCACGACGAAGTAACTCCGCGTGTACAAGCTAGGGATGTACACAAAACGTCATACAGAGCCCGAACACGGACGCACCTCACCTCCAATAGCAGTACGAACCAACCAAGGAAATACCTCATGAAGAGCCCCCTCGCAGCCCTCAGCGCGCTCGCCGCCGCAACCCTCGCTCTCACCGGATGCGGCGCCACCCAGAGCTCCTCTTCGTCCACTGCCTCCGCATCGAGTAGCCAGGCTGCCTCCGGCAAAGTCGAAGTCTTCGCCGCAGCCTCCCTGAACAATGCTGGCGCAGACCTCGAAAAGGCATACGAAGCCACCAACCCCGGCGTGGACGTCACCTTCGTCTACGAAGGCTCCGCAAAGCTCGTCAACCAGATCGAGCAGGGCGCAACCCCCGACCTGCTCATCACCGCAGACACCAAGAACATGGACAAAGCAAAGAAGCTCGACCAGTTCTCCGACTCCAAAACCGACGTTCTGGTCACCAATAAGCTCGTGCTTGTCACCGCCGAAGGCAACCCCGGCAAGATCAACAGCCTCGACGACCTCAAGACCACCGACGGCGTCGTCGCAGTCTGCAAGGAAGACGTCCCCTGCGGCACCCTCGCCCACCAGGAACTGAAGAAGCACGACATCACCCTCAAGAACGCAACCACCGAAAGCAAGGTCACCGACGTAGCCACCAAGGTCACCACCGGTAACGCCGATGCGGGCTTCATCTACACCACCGACCTCGCCGCAGCCAAGAAGAAGGGCGCCAACCTCGGCTCCATCGAACTGACCGACGTGGAACGCAACGAATACCCCGCAGCGCTCAGCAAGACCGGCTCTTCCTCCGAAACCGCGAAGAAGTTCAACGAATGGCTGAAGAACTCCGACGAGGCGAAGAAGATCCTCACCGAGTACGGCTTCAACACCGCACAGTAATTCAACACCTCCACAGTAGGGAACAACCCGCGTCTCACCACCCATGACAGACACTACCGCTACCCGCCGTAACGCCGGAACCTCACGCACACCCGGAAGCAGACTCTTCGCCTCCGTGCCCGTGCTCTTCCTGGTTCCGGCGTCGCTGGGTGTTTTCCTCATTGCCGGACCGCTCCTCGGGCTCTTCCTCAACATCCCCTGGAAGCAGCTCGGCAGCATATTCACCCCGCAGGTGCTCGGGGCGGCAAACCTCTCCCTCAGTACCGCCGCCGCCTCCACCCTCATCTGCGGGGTTCTCGGCGCACCCCTGGCGCTCGTGCTCTCCAAAGTGCTCAACCGCTCGCGGCTGCACAGGTTCGGGTCAGTTCTCTACGCCATCATCTACACCCCGGTGATTCTCTCCCCGGTGGTCTCCGGTCTTGGGCTGCTCTTCTTCTGGGGACGCAAAGGCATGATCGGCGCATACCTCTACCAGGCTGGGATTTCCATTCCCTTCACCCCCAACGCTGTGATTATTGCCCAGGTATTCGTTGCCCTACCCTTCTTCGTTGCCACCGCGGTCACCACCCTGCAGGCTATTCCCCGCGAATACGAAGAAATTGCCCTCGTCGAAGGCGCTAAACCCGCAGAAATCACCTTCAAAGTACTGCTGCCCCTCGCCGCGCCCGGCCTGGCTACCGCCTTCCTGCTTTCCTTCGCCCGCGCCCTCGGCGAATACGGTGCAACTGTCACCTTCGCCGGTAACGTGCAAGGCAAAACCCAAACCATCCCCCTCGCCATCGACCTAGCCATCAACAGTAGCGACATCCCCAGCGCCCTCGGAAGCGCCCTGATTCTCATCAGCCTCTACCTAGGAATCTTCGGGGTCCTCGGCCTGATCCGCGCCCTGAAAAAACTACGCGAAAGCACCCGATAAGCCGCTCCGTCGCTTGCCCAGCACACCACCCGGCCCGCACCGGTCCTTAGGTAAAACTGCATTTACCAGCCCGCAAACACACACCTACACTAGTCATAACTGCCGCCGTACGATTGGAACCGCCATGATTTCCCCCGAATTCAATGGAACCCCCAGCACCGAGGAATACCGCGCCTACCTGGCGCTACTGTTGCGCGAAGTCTTCATTGGCACCGCAGAAACGGTTCCCCTCTACCACGCGGCAGGAAGCATCCTCGCCCAAGACGTCACCGCACGCATGGACGTACCCAGCTTCGACAACTCCCAAATGGATGGCTACGCCCTCACCGCCGAAGCTGCAGGACGCGAAGACCGCATCTTCACCGTCGGACGCGAAATCCCCGCCGGACGCCCCCTTCAGCGTTCCCGCTCCTCCGACGACCTGACCTACCCCATCATGACCGGCGCACCCATGCCCAAGGGCTACGACGCCGTCATCCCCGTCGAACAGTCCGAACGCATCGAATACCCCGACCTGCCCGAATCCTTCGGCCGCCCGAGCGAAAAGGTCAAACTCGCCCCCGGCAAGCCCGGACAGTTCGTGCGCCGCCGCGGCGAAGACGTCGTCACCGGCCAGATTCTCGCACGCGCCGGCGAACGCATCACCCCCGCCCTGCTTGGTGCGCTCGCATCCCAGGGCTACGCGCGCCTGACCGTTGCGGCTGGTCCTCGCGTGCTCGTGTGCACCGGCGGTGACGAGATTCTCTCCGGTGTTGAAGAAGATGGAAGCGCCACCACTCAGGAGCTCGGTCAAGGCCAGATTTTTGACGCCAACGGCCCCATGCTCACCGCCATGCTCCGCGAAGACGGAGCGGAGGTGCGCCGCATCGCTATCGGTGACGACCCGATCGAGCTACTGCACCGCCTCGCAGCAGAGTACGAGAGCTTCAAACCGGACATCATCATCACCTCCGGCGGTATCAGCCACGGTAAATACGAGGTGGTCCGCAACGCCATCGCCAAGGCACACGAAGCCGATATTCTGGTGCCCGTCTCCTGGTTCGGCCACGTCAGCCAGCAGCCCGGCGGTCCCCAGGGCGTGAACCTGCTCG
>CALGXU010000444.1 GCA_937935205.1 uncultured Rothia sp. | reverse complement strand
GTGTATGCCTCACCGCTATCGACCTCTACCAGCTGCAGCCCGGCCAGTTCCGCGCCTACGCGATGGGTGAGACCCTGCGCCGCACCAACCTCGGCAACCTGAACCCCGGCGACACCGTCAACCTGGAGCGTTGCCTGCCTGCGGGCGGCCGCCTCGACGGTCACGTCGTGCAGGGCCACGTGGATGCAGTGGGTACCCTCGCATCCGTCACCGCGCACGAGGCGTGGAGCACCCTGCGCTTCAACCTGCCCACCGAACTGGCACCCCTGCTCGCTGAGAAGGGCTCCATCGCTGTTTCTGGCGTGTCCCTGACCGTCACCGCCGTTTCTGAGCCCGGCGAAACCCCCGCATGGTTTGAGGTCGGCCTGATCCCCGAAACCCTGAAGGCAACCAACCTCGGCGCCCTCAAGGTTGGCGACAGCGTGAACCTTGAGACCGATGCGCTCGCTAAGTATGTGCAGCGTCTGACCGCGTTCGCTGGCGTGCCGCAGGCTTCTTCCTCCGAGCAGGTTGCGCCGCGCCGCGCCGACGCCGCAAGCGTCCTCGACAGCGTGCAGACCGCGGTGGACGCTATCGCCGCAGGTCGCGCCGTGGTTGTCGTTGACGATGAAGACCGCGAAAACGAAGGTGACATCATCTTCGCCGCCGAGCACGCAACCCCCGAGCTGATGGGCTTCATGATCCGCTACACATCTGGCGTGGTCTGCGCACCCCTGAGCAACAAGCGTGCCGACGAGATGAACCTGCCGCCCATGGTCACCAACAACGAGGACCCCAAGGGCACCGCATACACCGTCTCTTGCGATGCGGCATCCGGCGTGAGCACCGGCATCTCCGCGGCAGATCGCGCACGCACCGTGCAGATCCTCGCGGATGCATCCTCCACCCCGGCGGATATCACCCGCCCCGGCCACATCTTCCCGCTGCGCGCCGTTGACGGCGGCGTGGCGGAGCGCCCCGGCCACACCGAAGCCGCAGTGGAACTCTCCCTCGCGGCGGGACTGTCCGGCGTGGGCGTTATCGCCGAGGTCGTGCACGACGACGGCTCCATGATGCGTTTCGACGCTCTGCGCGCCTTCGCCACCGAGCACAACCTGCCCATGATTTCTATCGAAGACCTCATCAAGTACGTAGCTAAGGCGTAGGAGAACGCATGAGCGAAACCCCTAACATCCAGGCAACGCCGGGCACCCTGGTCGAGCCGGTTGAGGCGCAGGCTGAAGAGCTCAGTGCCGAATCCCTGCGCATCGCCTCCCAGCTCGCTGAAGGCTACCGAGTCAGCCCCCTCGACATGGTGCCCAACCCCAGCCCGCTGCTGGTCGAAAGCACCGAAGAGGTCGCCGTACCCACCCCGCAGGGCCTGTTCGGTTTGCGCGCCTGGCGATTCGCAGACGGCGCCGAGCACATCAGCGCCCGCGCCCTCGACCGTGACGGCACCCCCGTACCCGCCGAGGACGGGGGAGCACCCGCGGTACGCATCCACTCCGAATGCGCCACCGGCGACATTTTCGGTTCCTTCCGATGCGATTGCGGCCCCCAGCTGGAGAACGGCCTGCGCATCATTGGCCGCACCGGCGGGTACCTCATCTACGTGCGCAACCACGAGGGGCGCGGCATCGGCCTGGTTAACAAGCTCCGCGCCTACGCCCTGCAGGATGCCGGGCTCGACACCCTCGACGCGAACCTGGCGCTCGGCCTGGACGGCGACATGCGCGACTACTCGCAGGCGGCGCTGATCCTGCAGGAACTGGGCGTGAACGAGCTGAGGCTCGTGACCAACAACCCCGCCAAGCAGGAGGCGCTCGAAAGCCTCGGCCTGCAGGTCACCGAACTCATCCCGGACGAAATTCCCGCCCGAGTCGAGAACGCACACTACCTGCAGACCAAGCGTGAGCGCATGCGCCACGTGCTCAAAAGCGCGTAGCGGCACCCCTGCAAACTAAACTTTTCAATAACCCAAAACCCACAAGGAGAACACAATGAGCGGCGTAGGCGCAGCAGACACCACCCTCAACCCCGAAGACTACAAGGGCTTCAAGCTCGCAATCGTAGCAGCAAGCTGGCACACCCAGGTCATGGACGGCCTCATCGACGGCGCGCAGCGTGCAGCACGCGACGCAGGCATCGAGCCGACCCTCGTGCGCGTACCCGGCACCTTCGAGCTGCCCGTCGCAGCAACCCGCCTCGCTGAGAAGTTCGACGCAATCGTCGCGCTCGGCGTGGTCATCCGCGGCGGCACCCCCCACTTCGACTACGTCTGCCAGGGCGCAACCAACGGCCTGACTGACGTGTCCGTGCTGACCGGCCGCCCCATCGGCTTCGGCGTGCTCACCTGCGACAACGAGCAGCAGGCACTCGACCGTGCAGGCCTGGAAGGCTCCAACGAAGACAAGGGCTACGAGGCAACCGCAGCGGCACTGCAGACCGCAGCAACGCTCAAGCAGTTCAGCAACTAACAGAGCTGAACGGTACGCGGCTCAGTTTCACGAAGAGAACTAAATGATCCTCACCGTGGAACTGGGCCGTAGCACCGGTTAAACTGAAACAACCCGCGGCACTAGAGCCTCAGTATGCTGAGCCGCAGCGCCACAGCGCGCTCAGGTGATAGCGCACCGACGCGCTCCCAACCCAACACCAAGGAGTACAGCAATGCAGGATTTGGGCACCATCACCCCCAGCCTCGAAGAATTCCGCGCCCGCGCAGCCGGCACCCGCGTCATTCCCGTACACATCAAAATCCTCGCCGACTCACTCACCCCCATCGGCATCTACCGATCCCTCGTACTCCAAAACGACCAGGGCGAACCCGTCGAAGCAGCCCACGGCACCTTCCTGCTCGAATCCGCAAAAATCTCCGCAGAAGGCGAATCCGCAGCCTGGGACCGCTACTCCTTCATCGGCGCATCCTCCCGCTCCACCCTCACCACCGTTGACGGCGCAGTCCACTGGCAGGGCCGCACCCCCGCCGGCGCACCCGTCGACGGCGACCCCGTAGAGGCCATCGCAAAGACCCTGCAGATGCTCTACACCGAACCCGACCCGACCCTGCCGCCGCTCACCTCCGGCCTGGTCGGCTACCTCGGCTGGGATGTCGTGCGCCACTGGGAGCACCTGCCCTACCCGCCCGCAGATGACGTGAACCTGCCCGAATTCGCGCTTAACATGGTCTCCGACATGGCAATCCACGACAACAAGGACGGCACCGTCCTGCTCGTCGCCAACGCCATCAACTTCAACGGCACTAGCGAAAACGTTGACGGCGCCTACGAGGATGCCGTCGCGCGTCTGCACAGCATGCTCCGCCGCCTGCAGCGCGGCGCCGCAGCCACCACCTCCATTCTCTCCGGCGTGGCAGACGTTGACCGCAAGGTCCGCGAAGACGTCACCCTCACCTGGAGCGAACAGGGCTTCAAGGACGCCATCGACCGCTCCAAGAAGAACATCATCGACGGCGACGTCTTCCAGATCGTGCTCTCACGCCGATTCGAAGCCGAAACCAACGCCAAGGCCCTCGACGTGTACCGTGTACTGCGCCAGTCCAACCCCTCGCCGTACATGTACCTCTTCAACTTCGAAGACAGCAACGGCACCCCCTTCCACATCGTCGGCTCCTCCCCGGAGGCGCTCGTCACCCTCAAGGACGGCATCGCCAGCACCCACCCCATCGCCGGTTCCCGCCCGCGCGGCGCAACCCGCGAAGAAGACCTCGCACTCGCCGAGGAACTGCTCGCCGACCAGAAGGAACGCTCCGAACACCTTATGCTCGTCGACCTGGCACGCAACGACCTCTCGCGCATCGCCAAGCCCGGCACCGTCTCGGTTGACCAGTTCATGATCATTGAGCGTTTCAGTCACATCATGCACATTTCCTCCGCCGTCAGCGCCGAACTCGACCCGCAGTTCAGCGCCTACGACGTGCTGCGCGTCGCCTTCCCGGCGGGCACCCTCTCCGGCGCCCCCAAGCCGCGTGCCATGCAGCTCATCGACGAATACGAACCCACCCGCCGCGGCGTCTACGGCGGCGTGTGCGGCTACTTCGACTTCGCCGGCAACATGGACATGGCAATCGCCATCCGCACCGCCGTCCTCAAAGAAGGCACCGCCTACGTACAGGCAGGTGCAGGACTCGTCATGGACTCCAACCCGGACTCCGAAACCCTCGAAACCGTCAACAAGTCCGCCGCCCCGCTGCGCGCCGTGCTGACCGCCTCCGGCCTGGCACCCCTGGACGCAGACGCAGCCGTCAACGCCACCAAGTAACCCAAGGAGACACCATGAGCACCGTTCTCGACGACATCATCGTCGGCGTCCGCGAAGACCTCGCCGCCCGTGTACAGCAGGTTCCCCTCGAAGAAATGAAGAAGCGCGCCCTCGCCGCCGCACCCGCCCGCGACGCGCTTGCCTCCCTCCGCGGTGAAGTACCCGGCGGCGGCAACGGCTCGACTGCACGCATTATCTCCGAGGTGAAGCGCTCCTCACCCTCCAAAGGTGCGCTCGGTGAGATCCCGGACCCCGCAGCGCTTGCCGCACGCTACGAGGCAGGCGGCGCCGCAGCAATCTCCGTACTCACCGAACAGCGCCGCTTCAACGGCTCCCTCGCCGACCTCGACGCAGTCCGCGCAGCCGTGAACATCCCCGTGCTACGCAAGGACTTCACCGTCGACGAGTACCAGATTTGGGAGGCCCGCGCGCACGGCGCCGACCTGGTGCTGCTCATCGTCGCGGCCCTTGACGAGAAGACTCTGCGCGAGTTCCTGGAGCTCACCGAGTCGCTCGGCATGAACGCCCTCGTCGAAACCCACACCCCCGAAGAAATCGAGGTCGCCCAGCGCATCGGCGCCAAAATCGTCGGCATCAACGTGCGCAACCTCAAGACCCTCGAAGTCAACAACGAGCACTACGCGTCCCTCGCAGCGCACCTGCCCAACTCCGTTATCAAGGTTGCTGAGTCCGGTGTCGCCAGCATCGAGGACGTGCGTGCCTACGCTGGTGCGGGCGCCGATGCGGTCCTCATCGGTGAAGCACTGGTACGCTCCGGCGACCCCGAAGGTACCGTGCGTGAATTCTCCAAGGTGCCGGTGACCCGCTAGCCTGTGGGTTAGTTGTTTGGAGAGGGCGTACCGGACGCCGCTTGCGGGGTTTGAACTCTGTGGGTTAGTTGTTTGAGATGGCATACCGGACAACGCTCGCGGGGGAGTGAGGCTTCCGTGGGTTAGGTGTTTGAGAGGTTGTACCGGACAACGCTCGCGGGGGAGTGCCCCCTCTGCGGCGCTGGGGCGCCTTGAGGACGGAGCCCCCGCTTCGCGTGTCCGGTGCGCCCTCTAGGTCGCCTATCCCTCGGGTTGGTTGAGATAGGGGTTGGTAGGTGGTTCCCTTCTCGGGTTAGCTTGCCTCGGTCTGGGGTATATGAGGGTGGTCTGGGGTTGGGTGATGCCGTCAACTCACCCGAATCTTGGGTTCCAAGTTGTTTGGCTCGTTGTTGGCTTGCTCTGCCAGCTTGCCTCTCTCACACATAAAGCCGGTGTCTGCTATTTAGCAGGCACCGGCTTCACGCATCTCTTTCGTCATAATCAGCAGGAATAGCGCGTTCACATTGAGGCGCAGTCAGTTCGTTGATAGTCTACACATGGATATTTCACCAAACTGCACTACCCAGATTGGTCGAATAGTATACGTTGCATCTAATAGACACGATTCAATAGACGCAGCACCGGAATATCTATCATGCGTCCACACTAAACTCACGAGAACACTATATGGCTAAGCCCTCAGGAACCCCTGCGTCCTTCATCGAACGCAGCCTCACATCCTACTCCTCCACCGGTTCCGCACCCACCCACGAAACGTCGCGTCCCTCCGCGAAAATCCCGGTGCGTAACACCCATAACACCGAGTCCACCCGCAAGGTAGTATCTGCCGTCCCCCAGAAGCTAGCTGCACGGCGTACATGGGTCCCGGCGCTACTCATCTGGCTCTTCTCCTGCGCCGTCCACTTCGGTATTTTTGCTCTCGCTCTCACCCGAGACCTGCACCAGCCCATGAGCAAAATTAACCGGAACCTCGACTATCTGTCCTACCTGAACATCTGGGACGCCCACTTTTACGAACGTATCTACACACAGTGGTACCCCCAGAAGCTGCCCCTCCTTCCCAACGGTACGGTCAACCACAATACGTGGGCTTTCATGCCTCTGCAGTCAGTGCTCAGCGGAGGGGTGGCAAATGTGTTTGGCATCGAGTACCGGCTGGCATCGGTGCTGGTATCCTGTGCAGCTGGTTGTGCGTTGGCTCTCGTTCTTTACCGTCTTTTTGTGGGCTCTCTGAACTGGAGTGCCCGAGGCATCTTTGATACCCGCCCGCAGGTGGGGGATGAGTCCCGTAATCGCCTGGCGCTGTGGGCGCTCGCGGTGTATGCGTTCAGCCCCGCGAGCCCCATCTTCGTGACCGGTTACGCCGAGGCTCTTTCCACTCTGCTCCTTACCTTGAGCGTGTGGTGTGTGGCGCGCGGCAGGTACATCCTGCTGCTGCCCGTGGCTCTTCTGGCGGCGCTGTCTCGCCCGCTGGGTGTTCCACTGGGTGCGTTCGTTGGCCTCTGGTGGTTCTGGTGCACGGTCTCTGACTACCTCGCCCGCCGCTCCGATGACTCCTCGCAGTCTGTCCTGTCGGATGCGTGGGCTGCGTTCCGTGGACGCTTCGGGCAACTCCTCGGCGCGCTACTGGTATGCAGTTTTGCTTTCGTACACCCCCTGCACGCGGCTCTACGCACCGGACGCATGGATGCGTACCTCGCCACGGAACTCGGCTGGAGCTTCCGCAAGGTTGAAGACGGTCACCTCATCTTCACCCAATGGGTTGAACAGTGGGACGAATACCTTGGCGGATCCCTGCCGCCGACAATCGTGACGCTATTCTTTGTAACGCTCATTCTGGGCTTCTACTGGTGGATGTCGCAGAAGTTCACCCGCACCCTGCTGCACCCCGCCCTGTGGCTGTGGACCGCCTGCTACGCCGGGTACCTCTTCGTATTCTGGCTCCCCATCACCTCTACACCCCGTATCATCCTGCCAATGTTTACCCTCTCTCTGCTGGTAGCCGCCTACCTGCCGAAGAGTCGTGTCTACCGCCTGGGGCTGGTTGTTCTTGGGGTGCTGGCTTCCGCCGCTTGGGTCCACATGTTCTGGGGAGGCCCGGACACCATCAGAAACATTTGGTTTATCCCCTAGAATCGAAAATATTGTGAAAGCCGGTGCCTGCTCCATCGCAGGCACCGGCTTCACGCATCTCTTTCGTCATAATCAGCAGGAATAGCGCGTTCACATTGAGGCGCAGTCAGTTCGTTGATAGTCTACACATGGATATTTCACCAAACTGCACCACCCGCTTTGGACTGGGCAGCACCCTCCGTATCTAATAGACACGATTCAACTGATACGGCGCCAGAATGTCCATCATGCGTCCACACTACACTCGCGAGAATACTTATGGCTCAATCCCCAGGAAAACCTGTGTCCTTTATCGAACGCGACCTCTCATCCGGCTCCTCCACCGGCCCCGCGCCCACCCTCGAAGCGTCCCGCCCCTCAGCTGAAACCCGGATGCGTAACACCGAGTCACCCAACCCCCAGAAACTGGCCGCTTGGCTCACCTGGATGCCCGCCCTCATCATCTGGGCACTAGCCTGCGCAACCCACCTCGCAACCTTCGCGTACTCGCTCGCAGAAGACCAGCGAAACCCCCTCAGCCACGAAAACAAAAACCTTCACGGCTTCCTCTCCTACCTCAACATCTGGGACGCCGGCTGGTACCAGGGCATCTACAAGGAGTGGTACCCCACCGAACTACCCCTGCGCGCCGACGGGTCCGTATCCTTCAACTCCTGGGCCTTCATGCCCCTCCACTCAATAATCAGCGGTAAAGTCGCTGATATTTTCGGTATTGAGTACCGCCTCGCTGCAGTCGGCGTCAGCCTCGCCGCCGGCCTCGCCCTGGCGGTCGTACTCTACCGCCTCTTCATCGGCAGCCTGAACTGGCGTGACCGCGGCGTCTTCGACACCCGCGCCCTCGTTGGTGATGAAAACCGAAACCGCATTGCGTTGTGGGCGCTCGCCGTGTACGCGTTCAGCCCCGCAAGCCCCATCTTCGTCACCGGTTACGCCGAAGCCCTTTCCAC
>CALGXU010000443.1 GCA_937935205.1 uncultured Rothia sp. | reverse complement strand
GCCCGTGTACCAGGGGTAAACCTTGAACCGGTCAATATCGGAGTACTGGTAGACCTTGGACGAACGGAAAATACGCCCGCGCTTCACCACGGTCGGCGTGAACTGGTAGTACGAACGCACCGTACACCACAGGTATGGAATGGCTAGTGCATAGACAACAAGAAACGCTATTGACGTCTTACCGATGTAGGTGGGCTCATAACCGAGCAGCTCAGTGTTCGCGAGCGAATGAAGGTAACAGAGCAGAAAGAAACCACCCACAGGAACCGCGACAAAGAGGAAGATTCCCTGCCCCTTCCAACCAACCTGGATGGGCTCGCTACTGGGCATAGCGGCCGTGGTGCGGAACGGGGCACTGAGCCGACCCAGCGTCCTGGCGTAGATAGCGGGCATGCCCAGGTGACGTTCATTGGGGCTGAAACCGCGTGCGACGCGCCAGCCGCGGCGACCCCAACGCGCCGCCCAATACACCATGAGAAACGGCAGAAGCAGCCCCGGAATCAGAATCCCGTCGTACGCCATATCCCAGTACAGAACGAACGTCGAATAGACAATCACACACGCCCAGCCGTACACGAGGATATGCCCGAAATCCATAATGGCGTTCGAACCCTTGATGCTTTCCAACTGGGCTTCAGCCTTGCGGAATGCCGCTTCTTCCTGCTCGGAGGTGAGGTAAGTGCCAGCATCCGCGAGCTCTGTAATTGCCTCTTTCACATCCTCGACGGGCGAACCCATCACCGAGGTGTAGACCTCGCGTGCTCGCGAGGCGCCAATGAGCGTCGGATAGGCGACCTCCACCAGCAGGCAGCACGCCAAGTAGATGAAGAATGCCACCAGCCACACGTTGCGCACCTGCTCCATGGGCAGGCCGAGGGCTGCAAGGTCCATGAGTTGTCCTCTCTACGGGTATCGGTGATGGTGTGTCTATGGTGCTCAGAAGCCACATGTGTTTCGAAAAGCCACGTCTTATGTGGCTTCTCGAAACACAAGTGGCTTTTCGCGGGTTATAAGGTTGCCAACTATTAGCCGCGCAGCTCAGCCGCTAATTCACTGTACGGAAGGACGCGATACGCGCCGCCTTCTTCGTCAGCTCATTCGCAGGCTTGTAACCCAGCGTGAGGCAGATAGCGCGCCCCTCCACAAAATACAGGGGCAACTTCTCGCGGTCCGCCGGGGAAT
>CALGXU010000442.1 GCA_937935205.1 uncultured Rothia sp. | reverse complement strand
GGGCCCCCGTCAATTCCTTTGAGTTTCACCCTTGCGGGCATACTCCCCAGGCGGTACACTTATCGCGTTTGCTTTGGCACTGAAGCTCTTGCCCCAACACCTAGTGTACATCGTTTACGGTGTGGACTACCAGGGTATCTAATCCTGTTCGATCCCCACACTTTCGCATCTCAGCGTCAATTATCGGCCAGAAACCCGCCTTCGCCACCGGTGTTCTTCCAAATATCTACAGATTCCACCCCTACACTTGGAATTCCAGTTTCCCTTCCGTAATTCAAGTTATACAGTACCCAATGCTATTCTAGAGTTAAGCTCTAGGATTTCACATCAGGCTTACATAACCGCCTACATGCCCTTTACGCCCAATAATTCCGAACAACGCTCGCCCCTTACGTGTTACCGCGGCTGCTGGCACGTAATTAGCCGGGGCTTATTCGCTGATTACCGTCATCAGATAAGCATTCCCTCTTATCCTTATTCTTCATCAACAAAAGGATTTTACAACTTTTCAGCCTTCTTCATCCACGCGGCGTCGCTCCGTCAGACTTTCGTCCATTGCGGAATATTCTTAGCTGCTGCCTCCCGTAGGAGTTTGGGCCGTATCTCAGTCCCAATGTGTCCGATCACCCTCTCAGGCCGGATACCCATCGTCGCCTTGGTGGGCCTTTACCTCACCAACTAGCTAATGGGACGCAAGCTCATCCTCAAGCGAAGCCGTAGCTTCCTTTCCTCAAAACCTCTTGTGAAACTTTGAGTGTATTCGGTATTACCTGCTATTTCTAGCAGCTATCCCCATCTTAAGGGTAGATTACCCACGTGTTCCTCACCAGTCCGCCACTCTAGGAGAGAAGCAAGCTTCTCTCTTGCCGTTCGACTTGCATGCTTAAGACGCGCCGCCAGCGTTCGTTCTGAGCCAGGATCAAACTCTCCATGATTATCTCATGGCCCCCGAAGGGACCGTGATCCTTCTCTGCATTACAGGGGCTTCCGCCCCCTGTCTTCCTTTCCTTCCCTCTGCTGCCAAACAGCTTCCCGCCCTCGGGCTTCCCCGTGGCGGTGATGGTGAATATACCACCTACCACACCCCCTTGTCAACTCCCAAAACAAGTTTTTTTTATTTTTTTTAAATTTCAATCAGAATTGCATTCAAAACGATAAAAATTGCTTTCTGTGTCGTCTCGTCCGTAGCTGGACACACCTTAATCGCGCTGTGAGTTTATACGCCGCACGTTTTTATTGCGAGCGCAATTTCATTTCCTGATTATTGCGATAAAACTCAATGCAGAAAAAAGCATTGAAAAACATTCAAGTCGTTTTTAAAAGAGAGTAAAAATATAAAATTCCGTGCAAAAACCAGTTAAGAAAGGCGGCTATTCCGACTCAAGAACCAATTTTCTGACCTCAATCTCTTTGGTCATGCGAATTATCTCCGAAAGAATCGTCGGAATCTCTCCGCCTGTAAAATCAGGAGTGGCATCAGGATTTTTTTCAAGGCTGTCGGCGACCAGTTTTCCGAGTTTTGCATACTGCTCTTCCCGCTTTGACTCGAACTGCATTTTTTCTATACGCACGACACTTTTGTCGCTGAAATTTTGGACGG
>CALGXU010000441.1 GCA_937935205.1 uncultured Rothia sp. | reverse complement strand
CCAAAACGCCCGAACGTCTCCTCCCCATGTTGGAAGGTTCACGGTATCTCTACACAGCACGAGAGGTGACACCACAAGGAACGGGACGGCTCATCGGGCTAGTCCGCGCCGTCGGGGACGGACAATCTATCGCCTACATTCAGGACCTTTTGGTACATCCGCACGCCCAGCGTCAGGGCGTTGGCTCTGCGCTTCTAAAGCGTGTCATTGATGACTTTGACCGAGAAGACATTCGACAGCGACTCATTACTACCGACGTCGGTAATGAACACGCCGTTGCGCTCTACAAACGCTACGGTTACACCCCCGTAGAGGTAGCAGGATGCATCACCCTTGCATGCTATCGATAAAGCGGTGGATGCTCGGCTGAAGAAGCAAGCTCGTCTGAAGTACCGTCAAGGAGAATAATTGGGAGGTTTCATCCTACGAGCTGTGCTTTTCTATCTGATTTATCGTGCGGGACGTTAGCCGTACCGTAGGGTACGAGGAACGGGGGCTGCCTAACTGCTCAGGTGAGTGGTTAGGCAGCCCCCCCCGACTTTTATCTGGTTAGGACAGTGGTAGGCGTTAGGACAGCGGCGGGCAGGGGGATTTTTTGCGGCATAGATAAAAATTTTTTGGATCGCACACGTCGAAAATCTCAGGAGCGCAAAAACCCCGCTAGGGACCAGCTCTAGCGGGGTTAAAGATCTTGAAATCCTGGAGGAATTGAAACGAAAATACGGCGTCTGAGTGACTTAGATACAGTAATAACACAAAAACCCCGTGCATGACGGGGTATTGTGTGTTACAATTAAATTTGGACTCAATGTTTCTCAGGCGGAGAGTCCAAAGCATACACCTCTCATACACTGAGATGCAGTTTATTTGTTCCCTATTTGAAAGGCATAACAAGCCTATGAAAAACCGTCCATCCATTAACTCATCCGAAAATGGAGAAAAAATGAATAAGATTGATAAATTCCTTAAGTACTTTAAGGAATTCAACAAAGCCGGTGATGACTTAGTTACAACTGGCGACCACCTAGCTGATCTCATCGAAAAAATTTCTGATTTTTTCAGCTAGACATATCGACACTAGAGAGGCTGTTGTTGACCTTAAGACCTTCAGCAGTCTCTCTGTTTCCCCTTCCTGAGGAACACCTATAGTCTACCACATGTTTTTAATGATCTGCAAGTGTGGTACCTCATAGAGCACCTAACCCCCTGGTCCCAGTGCACGCGCTGCCCCGGGGGCTAGGGTCCCGCATGCTTCCTCGCCCCCCCTCCCGCCACGGCGGGTAGGGGACAGAGTAAGGGGCTACCGACCTACCCCACCAGATCAGGCCGGTAGCCCCCACTCATTGCGCCCTTTTTACGCCGTCACCATTTACCTACGGCGTGCTCGGCGTGCGCACTTAACCTTAGCCGTATAGTCAGCGAAGGTCAGCAGCAGCGCGATGATACACAGCAGGAAGATGATACGCGAGGTGTCCAGTGCGATACCTAGCTCGGGGATGCTGAACACGGCATGAGTGTTCGATGCTGCTTCGGTGACGTCTCCGGCTTCGGGGTTGCCTTCTGCCGTGGGGATGGTCGGCAAGAAGATACCCAAGGACAGCAGCCAGTTCTTCGCAGCTTCTAATAGTCCACTCAGCCATGCGCCGATAGAGCCGAGGGGGAGCATGAAGATGATGAGCACCCAGGTGAGGAATCCTTCGAAGTCGCTGTTCGAGTTTTGCTTCGCTGCGGGCCTTGCGGGTTTTGAGCTGTGAGTCCTGGCTCATGGTGAAGGATCCGGATTCGCCGTTGATGGCGTGGTAGTCCAGGAGCAGGTCAACGACCTGATCCGTATTGCCGCAACCCTCGGTGGCGTGGCACAGGGCATTCAGCTGGCTGAGGCACTGGGCTAAACCCACTAAGCGTTAGAGCACACACAGAAGCGGCGCATCCACCCCATCACGGGTCGGATGTGCCGCTTTGTTTTAGCTGCTTTTGTTTCAGCTGGTCGACGAGTCCGCTCGCAGGGCGGCGTCCCAGCCGTTCGCCAGGCGCGTCGCCGCGGCCACCAGAGACGCCAAGTCCTCGGCGTACACCGGGGTCGAGCGCACGCCCGCGCACCAGTCAATCGTGCCCAAACCCAGCCAGGGCTTACCGGGGAAGAGCTCTCGACGCAGCGCCACGCGACGCTTACCCAGGGCGCGGCGACCGGGCACGTACCCGCCGCGGCTGATGAACAGCGCCTCGCGGCCCTCGGACTCCACCAGCACCTCCAGGGCCCTCAGCGCAGGAACCCAGCTCGGCTCCCCCACGCTCGCCAGGTCGGCTAGTTCGGGATACTCGCTCTCGTGCTCCGCCACGCTCACGCCCAGGATGTACTGGTAGCGCACCTGCCCGAGCTCCTGCGGCAGGCCGCGGTCGGCGGTCTGAATCGTACCGCACAGGTGCCGCGCGACCGGCTCACCATCGACGTTCACACCGGCCAGGGGCTCACCGTCCCGATAGATTGCGGGGCCGTCCAGGTAGAGCCCCACCGCACCGGTCCCCGTAATATTGGGGCGCACCGACCAGCCGGGAAGCGCCTCCTCCAGGCGGGGTACGATCCCCTGCAGGACCCCGAAAACTTCGTCGCGCGATACCGCCACAGCGGCTCCTTTCACCTTACGCAGATTTCGTCTAGTCCCAGCTTAGCGAGCGTTCCGGCTACGCGAAGGCAACCACACCATGAGCGCCGACAGCGCCGCGCCGGCAAACATCATGTTCGCCATAGACTCCACCGCATTCAGGGGGGCTCAACGCCAGCAGCAGCGAAGAAATGATGCCGCTACCGTACTGGAAAGAACCCAGCGCAAAAAACAATCATGACAGCCTTGGGGGTGGAGATTCACTCATTCTACGCCCATCTTTTAGCGCGCCCACAAGCTTCTCCGTTACGTCTCAGAGCTCGTCATGAGCACCTTTCAACTAGGAGCAGAGGCGGCGGCGGGTCTACAATAAATCGGTGCCATTTCAGGTACGCGCACAGGCAAACAGAG
>CALGXU010000440.1 GCA_937935205.1 uncultured Rothia sp. | reverse complement strand
TCGTCAACGGTTCATCAACGGTTCGAGGAGGCCGCGCAAATACCTCAAACGCGCGCTCTCCGGCGCATCAAAGGTGCGTCAACGGCGCACGCATACTAGCCGCACGACCAGTCAAAAACACCGGTCTCAAAATCAAAAACAGCGCTACCGCACCCAAAATTCAGCACATCAAACTCGTCGAACTCAATATAACGAGCCGTCAGACCCTCCGGCAGAGCCTGCGCATAAAAATGAGTGCCACCCAGGTGAGTACCCACCGCAATCAGCGGCTTAGCCCACTCAAACCACGCCGAATCCTCCGAGTCCCAATCGAAAGGACTCAGATAACCGGTATCCGGGTCAACATTCTCAAACGCATCACTGGGGACCTTACCGGCGTTCGGGTCATCCGTCGGAACCCACCCCACCAGAGCAGGCTTACGAGCCAACGGCTGCTGCTGATCCGCCAAAGCCCAGGCGCTAAAGCTCTCCTCCTCACCACGATGCTCACCGGGGCGGCGCACATCCTGCGGCGGTTGCGTGCGGGAAACGAACTCAGCCTCAGTCAGGTACAGCACCGCAAACTCGGCATCCAAAATATCGCGCAATAGAAGCTGATACGGATGCACCCGAGCCTGCGCATACTGCACCTCAAACGGGTCATCACTAGCAGCATCAGCAACACCCTCAGTCGCCTCATCCTCAGCGAACTGGCCATCACCAGCGAAGAAAGAAAACGCCACCACGCCCGGATACTTCTGCGCATCCGGCAGGTACTCCCCCGGCAACCTCACCGTAAAAATATGCTGCATTGGCAAACCAGTGAACGTACTGCGCGGCCACTGATTCTGCTCAATACCGGGACCGGTCGAACCCACCCAGCCGGCCTCCCACACCTCGGCAGAATCGGCAGGCAGAGCAGTATCATCACCACCGCGCAGCTCATAATTCCAGGCACGAACAGAAGAATCGGTGCCCGCCGCATCAACGGGGCTAAACACCATCGCGTAGCTTTTCATGAGAGTTCCTCTCTGCAGATTATTCGCCCCACAGCACACCGATGCGCACAACACCTGCGCACATTAAACGACTAAGGGCGGGATACATACTCCCAGTATGCATCCCGCCCCCACATCATGCACGGTTAACGGTC
>CALGXU010000439.1 GCA_937935205.1 uncultured Rothia sp. | reverse complement strand
GACCTCCCGCGACCTGCCCGCTACTTCGACCGGCGCCCGCGAGCGCCTGGACATGATCCCCGAAGTCGGGCACCTCATCCACTACGAAACCCCTCGCCGCGCCGCGGAACTCATCGCCGATTTCGCCGCCGAGCACTAAGGGAACGAACAGAAGGAACCAACATGAAACTCATGGTTGACGCCCGGTACACCCGTATCGGCTTCCACGACGGCATCAGCCGCTACACAGCGTCCCTGCTGGGCGCGCTCAAAACCCTCATTGACACCGGTGACGAAGCCGCCGCCGACCTCGACCTCACCATGATCATTAGCGACGAGCGTCAGCTGGAGATGCTGCCGGATTTGCCGCACGTGAAAATCTGCTCGCCCACCGGCCCGCTCGAACCAACCGCCTCGCTGCAGCTGAACAAGTACGCGCCGGACGTGGTGTTCTCCCCCATGCAGACCATCGGCTCCACCGGACGCAAGTTCAAGCTGATTCTCACCCTGCACGACCTGATTTACTACTCGCACCCGACCCCGCCCGGGTTCCTGCCCGCACCGGTGCGCGTGGGCTGGCGACTCTTCCACAAGACCTACACCCCGCAGCGCTTTCTGCTCAATCACGGCGACGCGGTCGTGACGGTTTCTGAGTCGACCGCCTCGCTGATTCGTGAGCACGAGCTGACCACCAAGCCACTGTTCGTGGTGCCCAACGCCCCGCAGCCCGGCAGCGTTGTCTCCCGCCAGACCGCACTGGAACGCGCCACGACCCGCGAGGAGCAGCCCGTCAAGCACCTGGTGTACATGGGTTCGTTCATGCCGTACAAGAACGTTGAAACCCTGCTGCTGGCGATGCGTTCGCTACCGGATTACCGCCTGCACCTGCTGTCGAAGATGCCGCCGCAGCGCCTGGTGCAGCTCACCGACGAACGCCTCATCGGTGAGAACGTGGAGGTGCACAACGGCGTGAGCGATGAGGAGTACCAGCAGCTGCTCCGCCAGGCGCACGCGCTGGTGACTGCTTCCCGCGAGGAGGGTTACGGCCTGCCCGTGGTCGAGGCTCAGGCTGCCGGCTGTCCGGCGGTGATTAGTGACATCCCGATTTTCCGTGAGATTGCCCCACACGCCGTGTTCGCGCCGGTTGACGGTGCCCCGGAGGCGCACACCGCCGACTGGGTGAAGGCTATCCGCTCCCTGGAGGACACCGCCGTTCGCGAGCGCGTCATCATTGACGGCCTGTCGGATGTGCGCCGCTACTCCTGGCGCGACTCGGCACTCAAACTGCTGAAGGTCGTGCGCGGGCTCTAAAGCGTGCACGGCGTATGCAACGCGGCACTAAATTACGGCACTAGACACAGAAATGCCGCCGCACTCCCCCGAAACTCGGGAGGGTGCGGCGGCATTCTCATATTCAATTCATGGGCGCCAGGTGGCGTATGGGGCGTACAGCAAACGATGTACAGCGGCGGTTCGCTGCACACTTCCTCCGCGCCGACGCAGGGAACCCGCCCTCACTTCGCATCATCCCGCTCAGCAAAACAAACCAGTTAGCTTAGATACAGATTATGCCAGTGAGATTAGCTTCATACTACTTCCTGGATAAATAAATACCTTAATATTTCCAAGACTGACTGAAAAATTACACAATGGACAATAATCTTTAAATACAGTCCACCATTAAATCATAGTGGTAAAATTATATAAAGAGATGAAAAAATATAACACCCATTTTCCAGTCAGCAATATACAACCATCTCCTCTTTTTATTGCAGATAAATTTATAAAAATGTCTTTACTAACGAGACATGCTTTATAATACCAATACCTCCATACCATACACCCACACAGAAGACCCCAATTAAAAAACTAACAATAGGACAAATTATTAATAGGGAATATTTCTTAAACCTGTAGTCCCCTGAGCGATAAATACTACAAATTGTATCGATGAATACGTAAACCATCTTAAAACCCCAATACTCAAATACACCAAATGCGAGCACATATATAAAGGGGTCATTAATGACGTAATTGGTTTTATTTATAATATTATACAGCAACACTCCGGATACGATTCCCAAAAATTCAAGAAACACAATAGTAATAAAACCTACCGATAGATATATTGCGTTTTGGGCATAACGATATTTCTCACGACTGGAATCCTCTACAGGATACCCACAATCTGAACCCGCCCAAAGGGAACTGTTGATATGCCTTACCAACTGGCACTGCATGTATTTCATGTTAATAAATTTAAAATCATCAACTTTTCCAGGTTGACCTTGGCGACTTGCCCCAAAAAAATAGGTACTCACACCATGGCCAAAACTTAAAATTGGTGTTACATGCTTTATTATATTTAAACCATATACAAAGTTTGAGAAATTTCCCACTGGATCGAAAAAATGTGTATACCTATAGAATTTAAATTTTGAGGTATTTTCAATGACACCACTAAATCGAATTATATCGCGCCCTATAAAAAATGATATAACAATTCCAAGTACATCAATCAGAGGGGAAATTAATCCACTAAAAAGGTTACCCTGGAAATTCTTGTAAATCGACCATAAATCCACAAAAAGGTGCGACCATGAGTATAGAAATAAAAATATATTCAACATTGAAGCAAAGGCGACACATGAAGAAACTAAAAGGGTATTTATAGGTGAATAACTGCCTTCGGAATCACTAACTCTTGAATTTCCAATAAGCGACACCGCCCCTAATCCTCCACCAACGCTAATGAGGTGAATATTCGATAAATTACGATATTTCTCTTGGCTCAACACCTTATAGGACAAATACTCTCCCATTGAATGAGATACAACAATAACTCTATTGCTCTCATTCAGAATTCTATCCAAATCACATTGCACACGATCGATATAGATTAAATCTTGATCTGACCTAATATAGTCAGCACATGCATTAATCTGATTCCAGAGACCGACAATTTTCACACCAAATTTCTTACGTGCATGGTATAAAGCAACCAACAATACAGCTAGAAGAAGAATGACTATAGGGAGAATTTGACCAGACAATACATAGATAGTAGAAAGTGCTACGTATACCAGAAAACTAACAAGGTGTTTTTTTGTTAGTCTATCAAGGAAAAATAATTCATATAAACTCATGTTCTCATTAAATTTTTCATCTTCTTCTTCAATGGAAACTACATCAATAAAACACACAAGGAAAATACCAAGTACCACAATTAAAAAAATGGTTACAGCGACCGCTAGTCGGGGCATCATTCTATCTGTCGTAGCTTGGAACAGATTTCGCAAAAGACCGCTGTTATCATTTAATAATAAAGAAACAGACATTACAATACTTGCAAAGAATATTGGAGTGCCAAACCTAATTTGAGAGAACTTTAAGCACAGGATTCTAACGCACCAAGATAGGCAAAGAAGGGTGGTGATTAATCTGCTCGACCCACCCCCTGATGTTTGATTTAAATCTTCTTCACTACCGTGCCAGTACGATTCACGGAATAAAATACTACTCTCTTTTCCGTCGCGTATTATTCTAGCCTGATTTTCTTTCTCCGAAGAAGCAAGAATCTCTTCAAATACTACAGATTCATCAGAGGAAATTTCATTCACGATTGCTGGATATATTTCATTAAATACATCTCCCCGCTCTTGGAATCCAATTCCATGAACAAAAAGGACGCCTAAATCATATTTTTTATTATTCTGATTGTTTTGGGTGGTTGGTGCTTGAGAGTTTTGATTACTCTGCACCGTAGCACTTTTCCCAGTCGAGTTAGACGATTGAACCCCAGCAATAACACCGGAATCTTTCGATGCAACCTGAGAGCCTGATGAATTCTGTGGCAGCTCTTCTGCCATAGTCTTCCTCCTTGAAACTAGATGTATGTGTGTCGTCATACCATGGCGCTGACCTCCTGTGGTAAGCCTCACTCATTATATAAAAATGTGAAGCAAAAACGGTCATAAAGCCTTGTCGGCAAACATCCAAAAACTAAAAATATTCAGTCTCTCCCTACTGCGAGAACAGAAGTGCCGCCGCATTCCCCCGAAACTCGGGAGGGTGCGGCGGCATTCTCATATTCAATTCATGGGCGCC
>CALGXU010000438.1 GCA_937935205.1 uncultured Rothia sp. | reverse complement strand
CGACAAAATCCGCCACCAGGCCGAACAAGCCGAAGGCGCCGCCGCCATGATCGCCGCCGCCGGTGAAGAACTCGCCAACGACCTCACCGCCAAAGCGCAGGCAATCCAAGCCGCCGCCTCCGCCGTAGATAACCTACTCGGCAAACTTGCCGACGGCGCCGCCGACGCCCTCGAAAAACTCAACCCCGGCGAAATTATCGCCCGCTCAGGCGTGCAAAAAGCCCAGTCAACGCTGGATTCACTCATGCACGTGAACCTGCCCGACGGGCTGAGCTCGCTCATCCGAACCCACTAACCCCACCCTAGGAGAACACCATGATTACCGGACCCACCGTTGCGCCCATCGGTGAGCTCACCGACTCCGCAGGGCCCACTGCAGGCACCATCAGCGTTGAGCTTGAGGAGATGCCCGCCATTGCCGACGGCCTCGACACCGTTAGCCGCACCTGCGCCGACCGCACCATGCCCATTCTCGGCATCGCCAATGAGACCCGACTCTTCCTCGGCATCAACGGACGCGCCCAGCTGGCTGCCACTCTCTGCACCGGCCTCGCCGCAGACCTCGGTGTGAGTGCCGCAAAGTTCGGCGCCACCGCAGCCGCCGTCCGCGCCGCCCATAGCTCCTACCTGCAGGTTGAAAACACCGTCGCAGGCTGGTTCGACTCCATGGGCATCGCAAAGGACGGCAAGCTACCCGACGGACGCAGTACCCGAGATCACTTCCGCGGCCTCATCGCTGGAGAACCCGGTGAAGCTGAATACCTCATTAAGCTCACCATTCCTGAGTTTGGGTACTTCTCGGCATCTTGGATGCTGCCTTATTCGCCTCTCGTCGCGGGTATTCTGTTTGGTTTTACCGCCTATATGGATGCCAAATTGAACCCCGAAATTGCGCGTCAGCGAGCAATTGACCGCATTGCAGACATGTTTGGCATTCCGCGAGGATTCGTTCGAAAGGCAATGAGTGGTGGTGCGTTCAGACTTTCTGTATTCAGCCTCATCAAGGCTACCGGGTACAAAGCTCATAACGTGCGTACTACCTCAGCTGATGAGTACGGTGTAGCGACGCATCGTGGCGAGAAAAGCCAGCTTTCCGTTGGAGCCAGCTCGGATCGCCTGATGGCGGCTGCTAAGGCGCAGGACCAGGAGTTCGAACGCTCCCAACAGGACCCGACTAAGGGCGAACGTGGTGCCGTGCTCGTCACCGTTATGTACGAAGCAGGACACGAAGGCGACCCCGCCCATGCCCTATATGTGGTGAGTATCCCGGGTACCAATTTCAAGTCCTGGGGCGGTTCTCCCATGGACCCGGCAGGTGCCGTGCGTGAAACCTTAGGTACAGATACCACGAGGAACTCTGCATACCAGATGGTTTTGCAAGCTCTACGTGATGCTGGCGCGCCGCAGGGTGCTCGCGTGTACCTAGAGGGTTTCAGCCAGGGAGCCATGATTGCCTACAACATGGCTAATAGTCTCGAAGTTGCCAAAGAAATCAACATTGTGGGTATCTATGCTCAAGGTACTCCGCTACGAGGCTTGCCTGCTAAACGCCGTGATTTTGCCGTGGACTATGTAGAAGGTGAAGGCGATATTGTTCCGGATAGTGCACGGCGGGAAGAGGGCGGCTGGCGTCCTGACGAACGTGATACAGCAATTACCGTCCAGAACCCTGTACACGATGGCGAAAAATACCGAGAAGCTCTAGAGCGTGAGGGGCATAGTAACGCGGTTTTTGGTGGCATGCGTGCGGCAATGGGCGGCAAAGAGTATGTACTAGGGGAGCAGAAGGTTACCTCGGGCTCTGCCATGCCAGACGGATATAGCTCGATTGAGCGAAACGGTGTAACGACCGAACGCCTCGGATTCTACCTTGCCCAAGCCCATAAATCAGGTGTAAAGATTGATGAGCAGGCCATAGACGACGCGATTGTACAAGGAACGGGCGGTAAGGTTAGGGGCATTCAAGATGCCAAAAATAAGACAGAAAAAATCAAACAAGGGGCTAAAGACGCTTGGGAGGCAGGAAAGCCCCGTCTCCCTCACCCCGAGCCGACTCCGCAGGAGAAGCCTCAGGCCCCGGAGCCTGCATGGCCCGAAACCCCTGTGCCGCAGATGCCCAAGGTGCCCTTCCTGCAGGGATACAACCCGCAGAATATTCCGCCCGCCATCAATAGGCCGGCGGATCTGAACCGTCCGGAGCCTGCACCCATCAAGTTGCCTGCCCGCATCGAGGCAGAGGGGCAGCAGCCCCCTGCAGGTCTAATCCCGCCGGATATTCTGCCCAAACCCGCAGACCTGCATACGCACATCGAAAAGGCTGTTACCCAGCCAATCATCGATCACCTGCAGCTCCCTAATGCTGGTTCTGTGCTCAGGGAGCCGTTCCTCGGACCCCGACAGGGCGGAGACTACGACGGTGGCGAGTCGCTCATCCCGACCCTGCCGGACCTGAAGCCTGTGCCCATGCTCCCGTCTAAGAGCATTGACCCCGGCTTCCTCGCACCGGCTCCGCCCGAGAACATTGACCCCGGGTTCCGCGCCCCGGCTCCTCCCGAGGACCTGAATCCTCTCGAGGAGCGCGAACCCATGCCAGTCTAAAAACCCAGTCTCAAGAACCAATCTTGACGACTCGGTGGAGGGTGGAGGGGCGAGTAGAGTAGAGAAGAGAAAGGAGGGGCGTCGCCGGGAAAAACCCCGGCGGCGCCCCTCCATCTTCGCGTACAGCGCTCGCGGCTAGTAGCTACTGTCTGCACAGCTACAGCGTGCTCGCGACCTGCTCTACAGGTGAGAAGCGTTAGCCCCCGAGCCGCCCGCAGGCACATACTGGAACCATGAGCCAGTCAGCTGAACACGCCAATATCCCGGTCCGCCCCGTCTTCAACACCCTGCCCAGCTACGCGGCAGGCAAGCCGCCCGCCCCCGTTGAAGGCCTCACCCAGTACAAGCTCTCATCCAACGAGAACCCGCTGGGTCCCGTACCCGAGGTCGCGCGCGTCCTCGCAGAATTTGCGACCGTGCACCGCTACCCCGACCCGCTCTCCACCGCCCTGCGCCAGAAGCTCTCCGCACGGCTCGGCGTGGACGCTGACGACATCGTCACCGGCGCCGGAAGCCTCGGCGCGCTCAACCAAATCCTCAAAACCTTCGCCGGCGTCAATGCTGACGGCGTGCAGGACGAAGTCATCTACGCCTGGCGCTCCTTCGAGGCATACCCGATCCTCGTCGGCATTATGGGCGCTCGCAGCGTGCAGGTGCCGAACCTGCCCGACGGCTCGCACGACCTGGACGCCATGGCGGCAGCCATCACCGACCGCACCCGCCTGATCCTCGTGTGCACCCCCAATAACCCGACCGGTCCCGCCGTGACCGAGAGCCAGATTCGCTCCTTCCTCGCGAAGGTGCCGGCTACCGTTCCCGTGGTCATCGACGAGGCCTACTTCGAGTTCTGCGCGGCCTCCTCCATCCCGGAGGGGGAAGAGCCCCCGCTGAACGGCCTGGACATCTACCGTGACTACCCGAACGTCATCATTCTGCGCACCTTCTCCAAAGCGCAGGGCCTGGCGGGTCTGCGCGTGGGCTACTCGATTTCGCACCCGCAGATTACCCGCCACCTGCGGGTTGCAGCGACCCCCTTTGCCGTGTCCGCCCTGGCCGAGCGGGCCGCCGTCGCCTCCATCGAGCACCAGGAGGCCGTCATGGAGCGGGTCAGTCACATTGTGGCCGAGCGTGAGCGAGTCACGGCACGCCTACGCGAACTGGGCTACGAGTTCCCGGGCACCTACGCCAACTTTGTGTGGCTGCCCCTGGGGGAGCGTACCGGCGAGTTCGTTGACCTCATGAACCGGAATGCTCTCTCGGTGCGTGCCTTCGGGTCCGAGGGCGTGCGCGTGAGCATTGGCGAGATCGAAGCAAACGACCGTTTCCTGTCCCTGTGTGAGCTCTTCGCGCAGGAGGGCTAATCTCGCTCAACATCGCTGGATAAGCTTGAATCGCATAGCGGTCCTGAGCGCATGAAGATGAAGGAACCCTCCTATATATTCTGATTATCGAATATATAGGAGGGTTCCTTTGGCCATTAAAGGCAA
>CALGXU010000437.1 GCA_937935205.1 uncultured Rothia sp. | reverse complement strand
GGTGAAAATGTCCCCGAAACCGACGGGGATATTCAACCACTTTCTCATTGGGTTGGCGCAGATTCGACGGAGATTTCTCACCTCCAGAAACCCTATGAACCTGCATCATCCCGGTGGGTACGACCCGTTAGGATGATGTATGTCCACGCTTCCGAATTCTAAGTCTTCTTTCCTCCGTGCGGCGCAGGGGTGCGGCGCGCTGGTGCTGGCTGGCGCGATGGTTCTGCCGATGACTCCGGCACTCGCCCAGGATGCGACACCTGTTGCTAATGCACCGGCAGCAAATGCTGTGACTCCCAAGCCGGCTGCTCAGGAGGCAGCGGCACAGCCGACGTACTCCGCTGATTATGACGGTATTCTGTACACCGGCGAGGGCGGCACCGTGACTCTGAAGGGTGCCGGTTTCACTAAGCAGTGGCGCGAGCAGCACGGCACCGTTGTCTTCTACATTGCGGCTACGAAGGACCGTCCCGGTAACGCTGAGCCTTCCACGTCGATGCTCCGCTTTGAAGAGGGTAAGGACTTCACCATTGCCGATGACGGCACTTTTGAGGCTAAGCTGACCATCAAGGCTAAGGCCCTGGAGAGTTTCTACACTCCCATCGATTATTTCCCGGGTATCACCCTGGACGAGGTGCGTTACGAGATGGGTATTTTGACCGAGGCTAAGGGTCAGCCGCAGTCGAGCATTGAGGATATTTGGACTCGTAAGAACGTTATCGCCCACGACCCGATGTACACCCGCGCTTACCATCCTGAGGTCATGGCACCTAAGTTGAAGTACGATGCTCTGAAGGACACCACGAAGGATCAGGAGTTGCTGGTCCAGGGTGAGGGTTTCGTTGGGGAGGAGCTGCCTGGCCGTGAGGGTGCCATGTACGTGATTCGTGAGAAGGGCACCGGCACCCCCGTCCTGGCGATGAGCGATATGAAGTCCTACTATGAGGGTCCCGATGGCGTAACCCGCCTGGAGGGAGGCACTCTTTACCGCACCATCAAGATCCCCGCAAACACCCTGGATCCCTCTAAGCAGTACGTCATTGAGGCGTGGAGCGACTACGACTACGACCTCACCAAGAAGGACAGGCCCCTCATCACCCCGATTGTGGGTTTGGCGCCGGAGCACCGCGGTGTTCTTATGGGCCGTCAGGATCTGAAGTTTGGGGGTGTTCCGGACTTCGCGGATGCTACTGTACCCAAAGAAGAATACAAGAGCCTGATTTCGAAGCTCACCTACCAGGAGCAGAAGCAGCGTGCTACTCGCGGCGAGCTGACGGCGGCACTGTACGCTCAGGCTGGTAGCCCCAAGGTGGACCTCCCGGCGGTCTCCCCGTGGCCGGATGTAAAGACTGACGACCCGAACTACGCCGCCTACGTATGGGCTCGCCAGAAGGGTATTACTTTCGGCTGGTCTGATGGCAAGTTCCACGCGGATGCCGGCATCTCGAATGCCACCGTTGCTGCGTTCACCTACCGTGCGGCGGGTTCCCCGGCTGTTTCTGGTGTTTCTTCGTTCACGGATGTTAATCCGAGTTCCGCTTTCTACCGTGAGATTCTGTGGTCCACTCAGCAGTATGTCATTAATCCGGATTTCGGCGCTTTTAATGCGACGGATCTGGTGAATCGTGGTCAGCTGGAGCAGATGCTGTTCAATTTTCAGAACCGCGCTCAGTAGAACGGTGCCGGGTAGAACTGCGCTCAGTAAGACGGACTAGTTCCGCGCTAAATAACCCCGTGTTCCCAGACAGGTTTTCTGTTTGGGAACACGGGGTTCAGCTTTTATCGGCTGATCAACCTGTGAAATACCTCAAAACCTTCAAGCTTCTCTTGAGTGTTCCCTGATATCTACCTGAGGGTTTGATAGGGTGAAAATGTCCCCGAAACCGACGGGGCTTCCAACCACTTTTCCCATAGGGTGTGTGCAGATTCAATGGCGAATTCCCTACCCGCCGTTGAGCCCGCAGAGCCCTGCGAGAAACAACTTTAAGGATGTGTTATGTCCTCGCTTCCGAACTCTAAGTCTTCTTTCCTCCGCGCAGCTCAGGGTTGCGGCGCGCTGGCGTTGGCTGGTGCTATGGTTCTGCCGATGGCCCCGGCGGTGGCTCAGAATGCGGCTCCTGCCGCTGATGCAGCCGTTGCTGCCGCTACCCCTCAGGCTGCTCACCAGGTCGCTGCGGCTACCCCGACCCTGAACGTTTCCATCCCTGACGGTTACAAGTACGACGGCGTGAACGCATCCCTCGTTACGACCGAGGGCGGTACCGTCCATGTGAAGGGCGCAGGCTACACGAAGGAGTGGCGCGCCCAGCACGGCACCGTAGCGCTGTACATTGCTCCCGCGAACTACGCGCCCTCCGGCTACGAGATTCCGACCTCGAAGATGCTGCGCTTTGTGGAGGGTCAGGACTTCACCATTGCCGATGACGGCACTTTTGAGGCTGACCTGAAGGTTGAGGCGTACAAGCTTGCCGCCTACTACTTCGTTGGTGACGATTACGCCCAGGATCCGACCGGCGGCACCAAGTACGATGTCCGCTACGAGATTCACGTGGTTGCTGAGCAGAAGGGCCAGAAGCCGCTGACCACTCAGGAGCTGTGGACCAGCAAGAATGTGGTGAGCACCCAGGTTCTGAACACTCTGGGTGAGAAGCCGGAGCCGTTCGCACCGCGCCTGGGTTACAACGGTGTGGCTGATCCGGCAAAATCGCAGGATCTGAACGTTGGTGCTCAGGGCTTCTACGGCAATATCAACTCCGTTAAGGGTGTTCAGTTCGTGGTTCGTGAGAAGGGTTCGAAAACCCCGGTTCTGGCAACCAGCGACATTATCGAGTTTGACCACCCCACCGAGTCTTCGGCGTACCGTGACGGCAACCTGTACGGTAACGTGCATCTTCCGGCAAACACCCTGAACGCTTCGAAGAAATACGTAATTGAGGTCTGGGCTAATGACGGCTACGGCGAGAACGGCGAGCTGATTGCACCAGTCGTGGGCAAGTCCACCGAGGGCCGCGGCACCCTGCTCGCTTGGCAGGACCTGGACCTGAACGGTACGAACGGTTACCGGGACGCAAACCTGCCCAACGCTCAGGACCCCAAGAAGGACGACCAGAAGCCTGCTCCTTCCGACGAGAAGCTGAAGACTCCCGCAACCCGCGGTGAGCTCGCAGCTGCCCTGTACGTTCAGGCAGGCACCCCCGAGGTGAAGCTGCCCGAGACCTCCCCCTGGCCGGATGTGAAGACTGACGACCCGAACTTCCCCGCTTACGTGTGGGCTCGTCAGAAGGGTATTACTTTCGGCTGGTCGGACGGCAAGTTCCACGCTGATGCCGGCATTTCGAACGCTACCGTTGCGGCATTCACTTACCGCGCGGCGGGTTCTCCTGCAGTGATGGGCGATTCCCCCTACGTGGATGTTAAGCCTGGTTCTGCGTTCTACCGCGAGATCGTGTGGGCTAGCCAGAATTTGTCCACCGTGTACGATGGCCACTATTTCCTTCCTAAGCAGCTGCTGACTCGCGGCCATTTGGAGACTGTTCTGGCTGCTTTCCAAGCTCGATAAGCTGACTCGCTAAGCTGGCTCTGCTTATCGACTAGCCACCTGCATAACCCCGTGTTCCAGAGCAGGTTTTCTGTTCGGGTGCACGGGGTTCAGCATTTAACAGCTACTCACTGTGTGAGATTTCCCGAAACCCTAAAGCATTCCTTGAGTGTTTCCTGACAACTGTTCAACACTTTGATAGGGTGAGAAGACTCCCGAAACCGACGGGGGTACTCAACCACTTTTCTCATAGGGCATGTGCAAATTCATACGTGCAGATTCAAGGGCAAATTCCCCACCCACAGGTGAGCTCGCACCGCCTCGGATTGCACTGCCCCGGAGAAACGACTTTAAGGATGTCTCATGTCCTCGCTTCCGAATTCTAAGTCTTCTTTCCTCCGTG
>CALGXU010000436.1 GCA_937935205.1 uncultured Rothia sp. | reverse complement strand
TGAGCCCGCACAGGTTGAGGCTCAGCTTCTGCCGGTAGCTACGCCCCTGGAGCTCAAGCGCCTGCTCACCGATTAGCCACGCTCAATCTCCCAGCAGCTCATACAACGACGGAACGCGCCCGCCATGCCAGCGAGCGCATTCAGTCGTTTTATTCTGCCGTTTCGTTCTGCTCCGTCAAGGCGTTTAAGACAGAGTCTTAGGGCATATCCTCACCCAGGGTATCCACGCCCAGGGCGCGGCCAAAGCTACCGAGCTTCGTGCCGGTCTCGGTGTGCTCCAACTCAGGATCAGACTCAGCCACAATACCCGCACCAGCGTACAGAACCGCCTCATCCGGGCTGACCTGGGCGCAACGCAGCACCAGCGCCCACTCGCCGTTACCCTCGGCGTCCATGTAGCCGACCAGTCCACCAAAGTAGCGGCGCTCAAAGGACTCCAGCTCACGAATCAGCTGCAGAGCCTTCTCGGTGGGTGCACCACAAATCGCGGGGGTCGGGTGAATCGCGCGGGCACCGTCCAGGCAGGTCAAACCTTCCTTCAGCACGCCGTCGATGGGGGTCGCCAGGTGCCACAGCTGCGGGGTCTGCAGCAGCGAGGGCACCTGCGGTACGTTCAGCTCCTCGGCAATGGGTGCCAGGCGCTCGGCAATATCGTTGATGACGTAGGCGTGCTCGCCGCGGTCCTTTGGCGAGGCGAACAGACGGTCGCGAATCGCCTCGTCCTCGGCGCTACCGGGCTCGGCAATGCGCGGGGCGCTACCGGCAAGCGGGTGGGTTTTGAAGGCGCGGCCCTCGGTGCGGAACACCAGCTCCGGGGAGGCGCCCATCAGGTAGCTTCCGTTCATGCCGCGCTCGCCGTCGGGCAGGCGCACCGCAAAGTTGAATGCGGAACGCTGCTGGGCGCGCAGGTTGTTGTACAGCGCTTCCAGGTTGAGGGCGCCGGGCGCGTAGCGGGCGGTGAGCACACGCGAAAGCACGATCTTGCTCAGTTCGCCCGCCTTCATGCGCTCCACGGCGGTCGCAACGGCGGCACGGAACCGGTCGTTCTGCCGTCCGGTGACAGATACCGGCTCGGCAAGCGCCACGGTCTGCTCGGGGACCGGCACCTGCTGCTCCTCCAGGCGTTCGGGCACGAAGAGGTAGGCGGGCATATCGGGGTCAAAAGGAATCAGACCCACGACGGCACTACCGGCACGTTTTGCCTCGTCCAGGGCATTATCGAAGGTGACAGGGGTCATCGCACCGGATGCACGCAAGACGCGGGTGCCGGTGGCAAAGATAAAGTCGGGAAGGTTCGTCATCGTACTTCTATCAGTGGTGTGTGGGTTCGCGCCGGGCACCTAAACGCCGGACGCGGAGTGCCGTTAGAGGGTCGCGCCGCCGTCGGCGACAATCTCCTGCATGGTGATGTGGCGCGCCGCCTCAGAAATCAGGAAAGCGTTGACCGCCGCAATATCCGCCGGGTCGGCAATACGGCGCAACGGAATGCCCAGGCGGAACGCTTCCGGGTTACCGGCAACCGGCAGGGCGGAGCGGTCCTCACCCTCCCAAGCGTCAGTCACCATGGGGGTTCGGGTGGTGCCGGGGCAGACCGAGTTCACGCGAATACCGTGCGCGGCAAGCTGCAGACCGAAGCTGGAACTCACGCGCGCCGCCGACGCCTTGGACGCGCCGTAGGCGCCAAACTCCGCGCGGGGCACACGCGCCGCGTTGGAGGCGACCGTCACCAGGGAGCGGCTGTTCGTCGGGTCGGTTTCCTGCTGGTCAATCATGATGCGCGCGAATTCGCGCAGGCACAGGAACACGCCGTCGGAGTTGACCGCGTGCAGGCGCTTCCAGGTGTCGAAGCTGGTTTCCAGCAGTGACTGGCTGTGGGCGATGCCCGCGGCGAGCACCGCGCCGGTGATGGGTTCGTCGAGCGCCGCCACGGCGTTAGCGAGGGCGGTGACGGACTCTTCACTCGTAACGTCTACGGCGCGGTAGCGGAAGATAGCATCCCCGTAGGTACCGAAGGAGGCAATGGGCTGCTCCGCAAGGTCCGCCGCAAATACCGAATAGCCGTTCTTAATCAGCTGGTGGACGGTTGCCTCACCAATACCGCCGTTCGCGCCGGTCACAATCACCCAGCTCATGCGCGCGCCTCCTCAGCATCCTCAGCGGCATGCAGGTCTGCGAGGACATCTGCGGTGTTCAGCAC
>CALGXU010000434.1 GCA_937935205.1 uncultured Rothia sp. | reverse complement strand
CCCGCCCGGAGATGGTGCGCGCCCTCGACAAGCAGGGCCTGCTACCCGCTATCTGCTTCATCTTCTCCCGCGCCGGTTGCGACGGCGCGGTCAGCCAGTGCGTATCCGCCGACATTACGCTGACCACCCCCGAACAGCAGCAGACCATCCGCGCCTACATTGCGGAGGCCACGGCACACCTGGACACCCGCGACCTGAACACCTTCGGCTACTACGAATGGCGCGACGGCCTCATTCGCGGTATCGCGGCACACCACGCCGGTCTGCTACCCCTCTTCAAGGAGGTCGTGGAGGCTCTCTTCACCCAGGGACTGGTCAAGCTGGTCTTCGCCACCGAAACCCTCGCGCTGGGCATCAACATGCCCGCCCGCACCGTCATCCTGGAAAAGCTCACCAAGTACAACGGCGAATCCCACGTAGACATCACCCCCGGCGAATACACCCAGCTGACCGGACGCGCCGGACGCCGCGGCATCGACATCGAAGGCCACGCGGTCGTCATGTGGCGCCCCGGCATGTCCCCCGAACACGTGGCACCCCTCGCCTCAACCCGCACCTACCCGCTGAACTCCTCGTTCCGCCCCACCTACAACATGGCGGCAAACCTCATCGCCTCCTACGGCGCCGAGCGCACCCGCAAGATTCTGGAATCCTCCTTCGCACAGTTCCAGGCCGACAAGTCAGTCGTGGGCATCGCCTCCCGCGTACGCAAAAACGAAAACGCCCTCGAAGGCTACCGCGAAGCCATGGCCTGCCACCTCGGCGACTTCACCGAATACGTACAACTCAGCCGCCAAATCGCCGAGCTGGAGAAGAAAGCCTCCAAGAGCAACGAACGCCACGCCCGCGCGCAGGCGCACCACAGCATCCAGCAGCTACTACCCGGCGACATCATCTACATTCCGCACGGCCGTTCCCGCGGCTACGCGGTCGTCATCACCCGCTCCGATTCGCACGCCGACCCGCGCATCGGCATCGTCACCGAGGACGCGCACCAGCGCACCGCCTCAACCCGCGATTTCGAAGGCGCCATCGAACCGGTCTCACGCATCAAAATCCCCAAGCGCCTAAGCCTCAAAACCGCCAAGGAACGCCGCGACACCGCAAGCCGCATGCGCCAGGCACTCTACGATGGTCGCGCCCCGCGTGCGCTCGCACAGCAGAACATCCCGGCTCGTCAGAACAGCATTGACGCGCAGCTGGAGGCTCTGCAGGCTCAGCTGCGTAACCACCCGTGCCACGGCTGCTCGGACCGCGCGAACCACATGCGTTGGGCTGAGCGCTGGCAGAAGCTCAACTCTGAGACGGAAGGGTTGCGCCGCCAGATTGCCCGCCGCACCAACACGATCGCGCAGGTCTTCAACCGCATTGCACGTCTGCTGGAGAGCTACGGCTACGTCGAACGCACCGAGGACGGCGAACTGTCGCTAACCACCGGCGGCCAGGCCCTACGCCGCATCTACGGCGAGCGCGACCTACTGACCGCCCTGTGCCTGGATGCGCACTTCCTTGACGGACTGGAGCCCGCCGCCATCGCGGCAACCGTCGCCGCACTAACCTACCAGGGCAAGCGCGACGCCGTGGA
>CALGXU010000433.1 GCA_937935205.1 uncultured Rothia sp. | reverse complement strand
ACCTTTTATCCTTTGAGCGATGGCCCTTCCATACGGAACCACCGGATCACTATGCTCTACTTTCGTACCTGATCGACTTGTAGGTCTCTCAGTCAAGCTCCCTTTTGCCATTGCACTCTACGCACGGTTACCAAGCGTGCTGAGGGAACCTTTAGAAGCCTCCGTTACTCTTTTGGAGGCGACCACCCCAGTCAAACTACCCTCCACGAATTGTCCTTTGCCTTGTGCAAAGTTAGACCTCAGATAAGCAAAGGGTGGTATTTCAACAATGACTCCACAACTACCGGAATAGCCGCTTCTAAGTCTCCCACCTATCCTACGCATCACTTATCCAAGACCAATACGAAGATATAGTAAAGGTGCACAGGGTCTTTTCGTCCCACTGCGGGTAATCGGCATCTTCACCGATACTACAATTTCACCGAGCTCATGGCCGAGACAGTGTCCAAATCGTTACACCATTCGTGCAGGTCGGAACTTACCCGACAAGGAATTTCGCTACCTTAGGACCGTTATAGTTACGGCCGCCGTTTACTGGGGCTTCAATTCAAACCTTCGTGTTACCACTAAGCTCTCCTCTTAACCTTCCAGCACCGGGCAGGTGTCAGACCCTATACCTCATCTTTCGATTTTGCAGAGTCCTGTGTTTTTGATAAACAGTCGCTTGGACCTTTTCACTGCGGCCTATCGCTAGATAGGCGACCTTTCTCCCGAAGTTACAGGTCTATTTTGCCTAGTTCCTTAGCCATGAATCTCTCGAGCGCCTTAGAATTCTCATCCCAATCACCTGTGTCGGTTTACGGTACGGGCATTAGTCTTCGCTTTTCTTGGAAACGTTGTCACCACACTCACCTCGGCCGAAGCCTCAGTGTACTTTCGAAGTCATAACAACTCCTTAAACGTACTATTCCGTCAGTACGCGGTAGTTATCTCATTCCGTCACTTTTAACAGACTAATGGTATAGGAATATTAACCTATTGTACATCCACTACCCCTACTCGGGTTCGCGTTAGTCCCCGACTAACCCTCAGCTGATTAGCATAGCTGAGGAAACCTTGATCTTTCGGCGGGCAGGTTTCTCGCCTGCCTTATCGTTACTTATGCCTACATTTTCTTTTCTATCAGGCTCCACTATGGCTCACGCCTTTAGCTTCAACGCCAATAGAATGCTCCCCTACCGGTATATTACTTAAGTAATAACCCCATAGCTTCGGTAATATGCTTATGCCCGTTTATTATCCATGCCCAACCGCTCGACTAGTGAGCTGTTACGCACTCTTTAAATGTATGGCTGCTTCCAAGCCAACATCCTAGCTGTCAGTGCAGTCAGACCGCGTTTGGTCAACTTAGCATATATTTGGGGACCTTAGCTGATGGTCCGGGTTCTTTCCCTTTAGGATATGGACCTTAGCACCCATACCCTCACTGCTGATGAGCATTTAATAGCATTCGGAGTTTGTCAGGAATTGGTAGGCGATGAAACCCCCGCATCCAATCAGTAGCTCTACCTCTATTAAACTCACTTCAACGCTGCACCTAAATGCATTTCGGGGAGTACGAGCTATTTCCCAGTTTGATTGGCCTTTCACCCCTACCCTCAGGTCATCCGAAGTCTTTTCAACGACAACCAGTTCGGTCCTCCACGCTGTGTTACCAGCGCTTCAACCTGCCCAAGGGTAGATCACCAGGTTTCGCGTCTACTACTACCAACTATTTATCGCCCTATTCAGACTCGCTTTCGCTACGGATTCGTATCTGA
Source organism: uncultured Rothia sp. (assembly GCA_937935205.1). Classification (GTDB taxonomy): domain Bacteria; phylum Actinomycetota; class Actinomycetes; order Actinomycetales; family Micrococcaceae; genus Rothia. The sequence goes on along the minus strand of CALGXU010000433.1, from coordinate 1,172 downwards.
AATACTTATCCTCGCTGGTAACAGTAACTCGTAGGCTCATTATGCAAAAGGCACGCCGTCACAGCTAATGCTGCTCCGACCGCTTGTAAGCGTATGGTTTCAGGGTCTATTTCACTCCGTTATTCACGGTTCTTTTCACCTTTCCCTCACGGTACTGGTTCACTATCGGTCTCTCAGGAGTATTTAGCCTTACCGGATGGTCCCGGCGGATTCAGTCAAGGTTCCACGTGCCCCGACCTACTCAGGATACCCATAAGATTTATAAAACTGTGCCTATACGAGACTTTCACTCTCTATGGTGTGTCTTTCCAAACACTTCTAATCCAGCTTTACAACCTATATCTGGGTCCTACTACCCCCATATTGCCGTAACAATATGGGTTTGGGCTGCTCCCATTTCGCTCGCCACTACTCTGGGAATCACTTTTGTTTTCTTCTCCTCCGCCTACTTAGATGTTTCAGTTCAGCGGGTTTGCCCACCTTTACGGTGTAGTACATCTTCAATGTACTGGGTTGCCCCATTCGGATATTTGCGGATCAATTCGTATGTGCCAATCCCCGCAACTTTTCGCAGCTTATCACGTCCTTCTTCGCCTCTGAGAGCCTAGGCATCCCCCATACGCCCTTACATAACTTATTTGTACTCGTATGTAGTAGTTTTGAGTTCTTAGTCATGAGTTTTGAGTTATAATAACTCAAAATTTAAAACTATAAATTCAAACCTTACCTAATTCTTGTATCTACTTGTTTTAATTTTTGATATCTTATCCAATATGTCAATGAACTTGTTTTTGTGGAGAATAAGGGATTCGAACCCTTGACCCCCTGCGTGCAAGGCAGGTGCTCTAGCCAGCTGAGCTAATTCCCCGTGTTTAGTCGTTAGTTATTAGTCGTTAGTCGTTAGCCATTTAACTATCTAACTCTTCAGCTTCTAGAATTTCCTCAATTCAGCTTATCTTTTCGTAGTCCCAGGCAGACTCGAACTGCCGACCTCTACATTATCAGTGTAGCGCTCTAACCAGCTGAGCTATGAGACTTTGTTCTAATTAGCAAATTTGTAAATTGGCAAATTTGCAAATTTTATTTTGTTGTCAGCAAGATTTAAAGAATGAGTTTTACCGATCTGTCTTTTTTCGGTTTTCTCTAGAAAGGAGGTGTTCCAGCCGCACCTT
>CALGXU010000432.1 GCA_937935205.1 uncultured Rothia sp. | reverse complement strand
TGGGCTGCCTGGTTGCTCTGCTTGTTGTCCTTCTGAGCGTCCTTGGAATCCTTAGAGTCCTTGGCATCTTCGGCGGGAACCTCGGTGGCGATGCACTGCTGGTTCAGGCTGCCGGGCAGGCCGGAGGAGAGGATGCCGCCGCCACTGTTGTTGCTGGGTGCGCTGACGTTCTGGGCGTTGGAGCCCTTCACGCTGCTGCGGGAGCTACCGTCCTTGCTTTCGCCCTTGTCAGAGCCGTTATTGGTGTTATCGGTGCCGCTGATAGCGGTAACACCGGATCCGCCCTGGGACGCCTGCTCACCATTCGCCGCTGCCTTCGCGCCGTTCGGGTCGGTCACCTGCGCGGCGTTCTGACCGTTCACGGATCCATCCACGCGGCGAATACCGGTGGATGCGCTCGCATCCGCAGAAGCGCTCGCCTCAGCACTCGCGGAAGTAGATGCGCCGGGGCTGCTGGTGGCGCTCTCGGTGGCGGTGGAGGTCGCCTCGGGGGTAGTGGTTGCCTCGCTCGTGGCGTCCTTGGTTGCTTCCTTTGCGGCGTTCTGCGCGTTCAGGAGCTTGAAGCCGTCCTCAGCATTAGTGCCCACAGCGATGGTGTAGGTCGCCTCGGAGCTGACCGGGGTGCCGTCGGCAAGGGTTGCGGTGGCGCGGAACGTCAGCTGGTAGATGCCCGCGCGGGTGAACGCCCAGCTGAGGTGCTCGTGACCGCCAGCGGTGATGGTGTGCGGTGCGAGCTTGTCGTTGGTGCTGAAGACGCGCGGGTTGTCGCGGCCGGATTCGGTGAAAACTTCGGCGCGGCCGCCTTCGGGTACGCTGCTGCGCACGAGTTCAAGGTTGATGGTGTTGTCCTTGAGCGCGCCGGGGCGGATTCCTTCCGCGCCGAGGCCGGGGTAGAGCAGGCCGCGGGTGCGGGTGGAGGGAATGTAGAAGATGTCGGTGCCTTCGGGGGCAATGTAGTCGTAGCCTGCTACGACGTTGGTGTGTGCGTCCTCGACGTCGGGCAGGTGGAAGACGGTGCGGGCGGGGTTGAATCGTCCCTGCTTGCCGGGGGCGGTGTCTGCGAGGGTGCCGAGGGTGAACTGGTTGCCGTCGAGGAAGGCGTTGAGCATTTCGGTGTGTACGCCCGCGATGACGTAGTCGCCTTCGTAGTTGACGTAACCGCGCGACTCGGTACCTGCCTGGGCGCCGGTCTGGTTTTCCTGCGTCTGGTTTTCCTGTGCCCGCGCGGCGGTGAAGGTGCCGACCTGGGGGAGGGCGAGGGGCGCCCCGAGTGCGAGGGTGCATCCGAGGGTGGTTGCGCTGAGTAGGCTCAGGGGTTTCGTGCGTCCTTGCATGGTGGCTCCTTGGATGACTGCTCGTTGGCTGGCACGCTGCCCGATGTTTTCGGGGTTTGCCCGGTGCTGGATCCGGCGACCTGTTGCCGGTTTCTCCCTTGCGTCCGGGGTGTGCTCTGCCGTGTTTTTCTCTTTGTGGATGTGCATGGTGTGCGTTTTTGGGCGCGCCTCTGCGCACACGTATTTCTGAGAATCACTATACTCACTTAGGTTCAAAATGACAATTATTTGCAAAAGAGCTACCCTAGAGGGTAGAAAAATGAGAAAGGTTGTCATGAGCTCTCAGAAGCAGACCCAGCGTCGGGTCACCACACACACCCCCACGCTCTTCATCCCCGGCGGCAAGCCCGCTCTCCGCCGCGCCGCCGCATTCCTCTCCGCCGCAGCACTGCTCGCGCTCGCCGGCGCTGCCCCCTCCCTGCCCGCCGCAGCAGGCCCCGACGACGGCAAAATCGTCACCACCAAGGGCCACGTTGACGCCCCCAAGGCATACTGGGACGAGCAGAACGGCACCTTCGTCCTCATGAACGAGGCGAACCCCTACAAGACCGGCGCAGACACCTACGAACTGGACAAGACCGTCAACTGGGTTGGCAAGGGCTACAGCACCAGGGACGGCAAGTCGCAGTACACCATGACTCTGGGCACCTCCCCCTCCCTGGCGTTCCTTGGCGAACCGGGTCAGACCCTCTACATGGCACCGCACCTGACCTACGGCAACCAGGATCCCATCTGGGCTGGTCTGGGCGCCTCCACGAAGGTACCCACCGAGCGTTTCCGTGACGGCGTGTTCGCTACCGACATCCTCTCCGTTGAGGGTCCCGGCCGCATGGAGCTCTTCCGCTACAACCCGGATGACGCGCCCGCCGACGTGTACCGCATGCTTTCCAGCAGCTCTACCGGCTGGCATTCCTGGCTGCTCGACAAGGGTAGCCACACCCACAACACCACGACCTTCACCCGCCCCGGCCGCTACGTGGTCACCTACCGTACCGTGGCGCGCTCTACCGACGGCCGCATCATCAGCTCCAAGCCGTCGAAGCTGGTCTGGCAGGTTGGCGGCATGCAGCCCGTGCTCGGTGACGGCACCCCCACCGCCGTGCCCACCGTTGACCGCTACAACGCGGCACCCGTCGGTGACCTGGATACCGCGAAGTACGCACTCTCCGTGGCACCGCACCGCCTGGATGCCGACCCGGCAAAGAACAAGGACGCTGACGACAAGCTCAGCGACATCACCTTCACCGCCGCGAACAAGAACCTCAAGGGCACCCTGACCCTGTACAACAACGGCTACTTCCTGACCGACCTGCCGGTCGTGAACGGTACCGCCACCTGGTCTGAAATGCTCGGTAGCGAAGGCTCCCAGCTGCAGGCGGTCTTCACCCCCGACACCTCCGACGCGAACAGCGCCGAGGCGTCCCGCTGGATCTCGCACAAGCTCACCTACGAACCCGGCCGCGCCGAGAGCGTATACAGCGACGACGGTAACGGCTCCTGGCCCGAAGAAATCCCGGACGCAGCGAACACCGTGCTCAGCACCGAGCAGTACACGCCGACCAGCATGGACTACGACGTGACCGTCACCCCGAACGGCAACGGCTTCAGCACCGTTGAGGTCCGCTTCAAGGACCCGAAGGTGCGCGGCTTCCTGCGCGGCGGCTTCTACGCCCAGGACGACCCGGTCTACCCCTACCTCGATTTGGAAGGCTCCATCGAGGACGGCGTGGCGCGCTTTACCTTCCGTGACGAGTCCTTCTACAAGGGCACCGCTCTGCGCGTGAAGATGCTGACCCACCCGGATATGAACGCTTCCGCCTCCACCACCGAGGTAGCGGCGAAGTACGAGCCGGGCACCAAGTACACCGCACACGGCGCGCTGGCACCGGACAGCGCACCCATTGGGGATGCACCGAAGCCTGCTCCGGCGGATCCGTCGCCGAGCGCTGAGCCTACCGTCGCGCCGACTGAAGCTCCCTCCGCGGCTCCCAGTGAGGCACCCAGCGCAGAGCCGACCGCTGAGCCGAGCAACGCTCCGTCAGTATCCCCCAGCGAGGTTCCGACCGTGCCTGCGGTGCCGACCGCCTCCGCAGAGCCGAGTGCACCTGCCCCGGCACCCTCCAGCCCGGCGCCTTCTACTCCGGCACCGTCTAGCCCCGCACCGGTCAACCCGACCCCGAGCGCACCTGCTCCGACTAGCCCGGCACCTTCCGCTGAGCCGTCCACCCCGGGAA
>CALGXU010000431.1 GCA_937935205.1 uncultured Rothia sp. | reverse complement strand
CTTGAATCACGGAACGGCGTCCTCCTGTCCTATGCGTTGGAAAACGTTAAGGGTTTGGAGGGCAGCGGATACGATGGCGCTCTTATGGTGAACCGCGCCTATGTGGACCTTCTTCAGCAGCGTCTTGGCTTGTCGTTCAAGAAGGTTGAGGATAGCAGCTTCCCTGGATCTCAGTCTTTGCGTGCAGAGTATTCTTTCCATCAGAAGGACCGGGAGGATCGCGGATTTACTCTGCTCACTGTGGAGGATAAAACCAGCTCGTCGGGGGTAACGGTGCCTGCTTTGAGCTCTCAGGATTCACGGCTCCTGAACTATAAAAAGCCTGTTCTTGTGGTAACCGAATCGGCGACTCAGAATCTACAACCTTCCTTTATTTCTGCGGCCTTGACTACCGGTAACATCATGGTCTCTCAGCCTGCGTCTGTACGGGCTGCCTACAACGCTGAGGAAATTGGGCAGACCCTACTTTCTGTGGACCGCGCGGGAGAGGAACACCTCTACATCGCGCAGCTGGAACGTAACCAGTATGTTGCGTATCTTGTGGGTCTAGCAATTCTCTGCGCGGCACTCGTTATTGGTACAGCAATTAATACGTACATTACCCTTGCGGCTCGTGCTCGTAATGATTTTGTTTTACGTACTGCTGGTCTGCCTCTTAGAACAATTTTTAGTGGGTACCTTCTGAAGGAAACCTGCATTGTGTGCCTATGCTCAGCTGCGGCGTCGGTACTTCTTCTGGTGCAGGGAGCAGAGTACGCTTTTTCAGCGTTGGCGGCACCGCTGTTGTACGGCACTATTCTGGCGCTGGTGCTGAGACTGAGTTTTAACCGTATCTTCACTGCGACGGTTCACCGTCGTCACGTATAGGAGTGAATGATGAGGAATACTGTTTATCCCTCTAGTAATGCGGAAAACCCTGAGGTAACTATCGCCTCCCGCAATATTGTGGTGTATGCGCAAGGGCAGCCCATTCTCCAGAGTCCCCACTTTGAGGCATATGCGGGGGAAGTAACTGGAATTGTGGGTCCGAGCGGATGTGGTAAAACGACGCTTCTGAATGTGTTGGGTCTGCTGATACCGCCTCATGAGGGTGAGGTGGTTATCGGGGGTCGCCATATGGAGCGCGCTCGTGAAAAGGAGCGTCTTGCGTTCTGGGCTGATGAAGCTTCCTTCGTTTTTCAGGATTACGGAATTATTGAGGAATGGAGCGTTATCGAGAACATTCTGCTTGATCGTAAGACCTTTGGTCGTGCTCGAATTACGGATGAGAGCCGCGAGCTTCTGAGCATCATTGGTCTTGAAGGGAAGGAACGTACTTCGGCTGCCCTGCTGAGTGGTGGTGAGAAGCAGAGAGTGGGCATTGCTCGGGCAATCCACAAGGGTGTGCGCTACATTTTTGCGGATGAGCCGACGGCAAGTCTCGATGCTGAGAACCGGGCATTGGTTATTGAGCTTTTGAGCTCTGCTGCTCGTCGTGGAGCCACAGTTATCGTGGCGACTCATGACGCGGATATGATGGCCGCCTGCGATAGGCTATGCCGTCTTGAAAGCCCTACCAGAATTCCCGATTCGGGATTGGCGGATGTAAACGTAAATTCTCTTCGGAAGGAGAATGAATCATGACGACCAGGAGTCCTCTAGCTCGTGATGAGTATGATCGTGTACCGGAAAATTCAGGAGGTGACACCCCTCGAAAAAACGGATTGCGGCATCTGCCGCGAAAAGTGGTGGGCGTTCTAGTATCTTGCGTGGTGTTTGTTGGCGCTCTTCTGGGCCTGTACTGGGGCGGGGCTTTTGAGCCATGGCTGAATGAGTATTCGACCACTACACCAGCTTGTGCAACAGCTTCTTCACCGGAGGATGTGCAGCAAGCTCTTGCACGGACTGAAGAGCTTAATGCTATTCGTTCGGCTGCGAAGAATGTTGAATTCTCCCAGACGCTTCTGTGCGATGGGCAGAAGGCTGTTTTGACGATTACGTATACTGACCGGTCGGATTTTATGCGTTTGAATGATGCGGTGACTTCGGCACAGTTGGGTGCTGCTGCTGAGATTAAGCTCAAGAGGTAGGCGTGTAAAGAACGGTGGTTGTTTATCGCCCCTGCGCGAACAACGATAGTTTGTTAGGTTAGTGGACCCTAAGTCTCTGCTATATTCGAGGTGAAACAATGCGTCGCCGGATGCAGGGTTCCGTGTGGTGAGCCTTTTTCGGCACCGATAAGAAGGAGTCCACCGTGACTGAAACCCCGCAGGAAAACACCTCCATTCCCGCCGAAAGCTACCCCGCCGCAGAATCCCTGCCGGTACGCCAGCGCGCCATCGTAGCAACCGACCGCCCCGCCCGATACATCAAGCAGCTCGGCTCACACATGGGCCGCAAGCTCGGCACCACAGAACTGCCCGACGGTCTGCGCCTCACCTTCAACCGCGAGGGCATCTTCCGCGGCTACGGTGACCTGCGCGAAACTGAAGGCGCCCTCGTCATGGAGGTGCGTGCCGAAAGCGACGAGCAGGCAGCCAGCGTGGCGGATGTGCTGGACCGCCACCTGGTCCGCTTCGGTGAGCGCGATGAACTGGTCGTAACCTTTGAGGCGGTACCCGCCTCCTAGTCTGTGCAGCCCTGTGCGGGTTGTATGTTTAGGCCCTATATACATAGCCCCCGGGGCTGGATGCACCACCCCGCCCGAATTAGGTAACCCCAGCCGGAGTTAGGTAACCCCGCCCGGATTAGGTGACAGAAAATTGTCCTATTTAGTGGGCGAAGACATATAAGCCACCGAACACCCGTCAATCCCCGGTAAAATAGGCAGGAAGTGAACACTAAGCTCACCGCCTGTTCGCGCCGCACCGGGCGCCGGCCGGTGAACTTCGAAAGGAAGATTTTCGTGTCTGAAGCAGCACGCCCCCTGCGCGTCGCCGTTATTGGTGCAGGTCCCGCCGGTATTTACACCGCCGACATCCTCACCAAGTCTGAAGAGGTCCGCACCGGCGCCGTCGAGGTCGCCATCGACATCTTCGACCGCTACCCCGCCCCCTTCGGCCTGATCCGCTACGGTGTGGCACCGGATCACCCCCGCATCAAGGGCATCATCACCGCACTGCACAAGGTCCTGGACCGCGGCGACATCCGTTTCTTCGGCAACGTCGAATACGGCAAGGACCTGACCCTCGCCGACCTGCGCGAACACTACGACGCCATCATCTTCGCAACCGGCGCGATTTTCGATGCACCCCTGAACATTGAAGGCATCGACCTGGACGGCTCCTACGGCGCAGCAGACTTCGTCTCCTGGTACGACGGCCACCCCGACTACCCCCGCACCTGGCCGCTCGAAGCTGAGCAGGTTGCAGTGCTCGGTAACGGCAACGTCGCCCTGGACGTCTCCCGCATCCTCTCCAAGCACGCTGACGACCTGCTCGTCACCGAAATCCCCGACAACGTCTACCAGGGCCTGAAGGCTTCCCCCGTGACTGACGTGCACGTCTTCGGTCGCCGCGGCCCCGCACAGATGAAGTTCACCCCGCTCGAGCTGCGCGAACTCGCACACTCCCGCGACGTGGATATCGTCCTGTACGAAGAGGACTTCCAGTTCGATGAGGCTTCCGAAGAAGCAATGGAGAAGAACGCCCAGACCAAGGTCATGATGAAGACCCTGCGCGGCTGGCTGGAAGACCAGAAGAACAACGAGCAGACCGCATCCCGCCGCCTGCACCTGCACTTCTTGCAGTCCCCGCACGAGATCCTCGGCGAAGACGGCAAAGTCGTGGGCCTGCGCATGGAGCGCAACAAGCTCGACGGCAAGGGCGGCATCATCGGCACCGGCGAGTACGTGGACTACCCCGTACAGGCTGTCTACCGCGCAATCGGTTACTTCGGTTCCGAACTGCCTGAAATTGGTTACGACGACAAGCGCGGCGTCATCACCAACGTTGAGGGTCGCGTCGTGGACGAGAACGGCGAGGTCGTTCCCGGCCTGTACGCATCCGGTTGGATTAAGCGCGGCCCCGTCGGCCTGATCGGCTCCACCAAGTCCGACGCACTCGAGACCATCACCCACCTGCTCGAGGACCGCGAGAACCTCTACACCGCGCCCGAACCGGACGCCGAAACCTTCAGCGCCTACCTGGATTCCAAGGGCATCAAGTACACCACCTGGGAAGGCTGGCACCGCCTGGACGACCACGAGAAGGCACTGGGCGCAGCATCCAAGGACGCTGCCGGTGAGCCTCGCGCTCGCGTGAAGGTTGTGGACCGCGACGAGATGATTAATATCTCCCGCGGCGAGTAATCCTCGCGTTTAGAGCGTAGAGCGTAGAAATCGACCCCGTACCGTGAGCCGGTGCGGGGTCGATTTTTGTCTCTGCCAGGGGAAGCGGGGGAGGTTAAAGAAAACCCACCCCGCACCATGAGGTTATGCGGGGTGGGCTGGGTAGGTGCCGAAGACACTCGAGGACATACCCTCCGGCTACCCGGACGCGCAGCGAGCCCATGCAGTGGCTTCACGTGCGGCGCATCCCTTAACGGGGTCTAGAAAGCTAAAGAAACACCAAGATTAGCTCTCTAAACACGCGCATAGCCGTACGGTGTGTAGACTATGCACACTTTTTGAGGACGTCTTCAATGCCCAAAATGGCCTTGAGTACGGTTTCAGTTTCAGTACCCAGCTTCTTGCGGACTTCACCAGAAATGACGGCCTTCACGATGTTCTTGAAGGTCTTCCACTGCTTGAAGGCGTTAACGAGTGCCTTAATAAGCTTGTAAATGGCGATGCCCAGCTGAATGACAAACTTTGCAATACTGATAACGCAAGCGATAACACCAACGGGGGAGAGTGCTGCGTGGGCACGTCCATCAGACTTGCGGACAGCGGCCTTAGCGCTTGCAATCTGACGGCCTGCGTCAGTGCCCTGGACGGTGGTCAGGTTGCCCAGTGCGCTCTCAATGCCGCTATTAACGCGGTTGGAGGATCCAGGCTTCGCATACTTCAAACGGGCAGGTACCTGCTCCAGACGGCGCAGAATCAGCTTGAGCTGCTGGTCGGCAGTCATTGCCTTCTGCGGATGCGCCATCTGCTGTGCCTGTGCTGCGGGTGCAACTGCACAGCCGAGAGCGACGGTTGCGGTGCCTACGCCAAGCGCACGGAATGCCGTGCGACGGTTCATCGTTGCGGACACTGGATCCCCCTTCGGATCTCTATGCGGTTTATCGGTGCTGTAATGTGCGGTGACTTTACGTCTGGGGCTCCGGAAGTGGCCCCGTGCAAGGTCCGGAAGTGACCTCACGCCCTCTATAGTACGGTGCTCAAAGAGGGGGCTTCAAGCCATTTCAGGGGGTATTTTCAGCTGGCTTTCATCTCTCCTTGTCAATCGCTAGAGGTTTATCAAATCTTTATATTTCTGTGTTGTCATAATTCTGTATTTACTTGCATAAAGTGAAAAATACACGTCTGACAAGCCGTTTTATTGTATTCCCCGGAGTGAATATTTTCATTTTGGTGCATCTTGAGGGGTAGTTGCCGGGTAGTTGCTTCGCGCGGCACATTTTTTGGGCTTCGGGGAGGGGCTGGGGGCGGG
>CALGXU010000430.1 GCA_937935205.1 uncultured Rothia sp. | reverse complement strand
ATGTGTTTCGAGAAGCCACCAAAGAAGTGGCTTTTCGAAACACATGTGGCTTCTCGGCGTTAATTAGACCGTTATTTAGACTGTCAATTAGACCGTCAGCTGGACCTTAGTTGCCGAAGCCCTGCAGGGTTGCTGCCCAGGCGCGGCGCGCCTCCAGAGCTTCCTTAGCCTTGGCGATCTTCTTGGAGTCGCCGCCCTTCTCAGCTGCGGCGAGCTCTGCTTCCAGCTCGGCGAGGGAGTCCTCGATCTGTGCGAGCAGGGAGTTCGCGCGGGCTGCCTTGGCGGGGTCGTTGCGCTTCCACTTTGCCTCTTCGGCGCCGTTGATTTCGTCCTGAATACGGCGCAGTTCGCTGTCGATACGGCGCAGGTCGTTGCGGGGTACGCGGCCTGCCGCATCCCAGCGGTCCAGGATCTTCTCGAAGGCTGCCTTCGCACCCTCAATGTCCTCGACGGGCAGGAGTGCGCGTGCTTCTTCGAGCAGTGCTTCCTTGACCTTGAGGTTTTCGGCGTAGACTGCGTCCTGCGCTGCTTCGGCTTCGTTGCGGGCGTTGAAGAACACGTCCTGTGCCGCGCGGAAGCGTGCCCACAGCTTGTCGTCTTCGCGGCGGTGGCCGCGGGGTACCTGCTTCCAGGCGCGCATCAGGTCGCCGTATGCGCGGGAAGTCTCAGACCAGTCAGGGGAGGTGGACAGCTCTTCCGCGCGTGCAATGAGCTCTTCCTTGGCGCGCTTGATGCGTGCGTTGCGGTCGTCGAGCTGCGAGAAGTGTGCGCGGCGGTTGCGGTCGAAGGTGGTGCGGGCTGCGCGGAAACGCTTCCACAGCTCGTCCTCTACGCTCTTTGCCAGGTGAATTTCGCGCTGTGCCTTCTTCCACGCTTCGAACAGTTCGTTCATGCGGGAGTGGGAGTTCTTCCAGTGAATCTGGTCGGGGTCCTGACCGGCAATCTGCTCGGCTTCGGCGACGATTTCTTCGCGGACGGCGAGGGCGCGTTCACGGTTTTCGGTGCGTGCCTGCTGCTGCTTCTCGCCGAGTTCAGCAATCTGCTCTGCGAGGGAGATGAGGCGCTTCTGCAGGCCGGAGTAGTCACCGACCATGTTGCGCACACCGATCTGTGCGCCGATGGAGGTGATGCCCTTCTGCAGGTCTGCGGCGGGGGCGTTGTTGGCGAGGCGGGATTCGAGCAGGGCAACCTGCGCCTCGACGTTTTCAAACTTGCGGGCGAAGTAGCTGAGCGCTTCTTCTTCGGAGGCGCCGGGCAGCTGGCCTACGGCGTATTCTTCGCCGTCGACAATGACGAAGACGTGGCCGTCCTCGGAGACGCGGCCGTACTGGCGTGCCTTTTCGAGGTTTACAGTGTCGTCGGGTTTGGTAGTCACCGCTATAACTCTTTCACTCGGGGGTGCTGGGGGTGGGGCGCCTTTGCGCTGTTCCCCGTGGTGGGCACCCGTTTGGGTGTGCGTGTGCACCTCCTAAGCATAGCCTCTGTGGGGTGTGTGTGAGTAGTGTCTGGTCGTGTTGTGTTGTGGGCGAACCTGCCGGCTGCGGGTTTGCGCGGGTTTGTGCCGGGTGTGCTGGGGGAGTGGGTGCTGTGCTGGGGTGGGTGTTGGTATGATGGGTAGATATGCCCGGAGGTGTTCCGGGGTTTTGTTGTCGAGTTCTTTGTCAAGGAGTATCGCGTATGGCTCGCAAGGCTTCGCTGTCTGGTTTTCCCGAGTATCTTCCGGCTGAGCGGTTGGTTGAGAATCATGTTCTGGACACTTTGCGTGAGACTTTTGAGTTGCACGGTTTCTCCCCGATTGAGACTCGTTCGGTAGAGACTATTGAGCAGCTGCTGCGCAAAGGTGAGATTGACAAGGAAGTTTACGCAATTTCTCGCCTGCAGGAGGATGAGGCTGCGAAGGCTAAGGAAAAGCTGGCTCTGCACTTTGACCTGACCGTGCCGTTTGCCCGTTACGTGGTGGAGAACGCCGGTTACCTGAACTTCCCGTTCTCGCGTTACCAGATTCAGAAGGTGTGGCGTGGTGAGCGTCCGCAGGAGGGTCGTGCCCGCGAGTTCACTCAGGCTGATATTGACGTGGTTGGCGACGGCGAGCTGCCGTTCCGTTACGACGTGACCTTGGCGCTGGTTGTTGTTGACGCGCTGTCGAAGCTGCCGATTCCTGAGTTCAAGCTGCGTGTGAATAACCGCAAGCTGGCTGAGGGTTTCTACCTGGGCCTGGGTTTGACTGATACTGCGGCTGTTCTGCGTTCTATTGACAAGCTGGAGAAGATTGGCGCTGAGCGTGTGGCTGAGGAGCTGCAGGCTGAGGCTGGTGCGAGCGCGGATGCTGCCGCTGCCGCCTTGGAATTGGCGCAGATCCGCACTGAGGATGCTTCTTTTGTGGAGCAGGTGCGTGCGCTTGCCGCTAAGTATTCGGTGGAGCACGAGCTGCTGGATCAGGGTCTTGCTGAGCTGGCTGAGGTCATTGAGGAGGCGTCCCGCCGTGCGCCGGGTAAGGTGCTGGCTGACCTGTCGATTGCTCGTGGTCTGGACTACTACACCGGCACCGTGTACGAGACCGTGCTGGTTGGTCACGAGTCGCTGGGTTCGATTTGCTCGGGCGGCCGTTATGAGTCGCTGGCTTCTAACGGTAAGAAGACTTACCCGGGTGTTGGCCTGTCGATTGGTGTGACCCGCGTGGTGGCTCGTATTCTGTCGCAGGGTTTTGCGCAGGCGAGCCGTAAGGTGCCTTCGGCTGTGTTTGTTGCCCTGACGAATGATGAGGGCTGGTCTGCTGCGAATGATGTTGCGGATGCACTGCGCGCCCGCGGTATCGCCTGCGAGGTGTCTGCGAATGCGGCGAAGTTCGGTAAGCAGATTAAGTACGCTGAGAAGCGCGGCATTCCGTTCGTGTGGTTCATTTCGTCGGATGAGTCGGGTGCCCCGGTTCATGAGGTGAAGGATATCCGTTCGGGTGAGCAGGTTGCTGCTGATCCGGCTTCGTGGATGCCGCCGGCTGAGGATCTGCACGTTCAGATTGTGCGTGCTGAGGGCCTGTAAGTACCCGTAATACTCGTATTATCCGGTTGCTCTGAGCCTGCATATGAACCCGCATATGGATGTGTACCCGCCTGGCGGGGGAGGACGTTGACCTCCCTGCCGGGCGGGTTTTTTGTGTGAGCCCAGATTCTCGATAGGTTAGTGTCTTCCCCGTGGGTCTTTAACCCGGGGTGAAGGCACTAACCTATCGACTGAGGCGTTTCCTCGCTTTATCTCAAGAGTAGTTTCCGCAAGTGGGTGATGACTTCCCGTTCTTTTTGAAAGATGTCTGCCCACGTGAGGTGCACGACCGTCCACCCGGCGCGGGTTAGGGCACGGTCGCGGGCGGCCTCGGAACGGTCCCTGCCGGGGTGGTCCACGTATTTCTGTTCGCCGTCGAACTCGAGAATGACCCGCGCCTCGGGCCAGGCGAAATCCACCCGATAGTTACGGCCCTCGCACGAAATCGGGTACTGCGTCATGGGGGTAGGTAACTCATGTTCCATGAGTAGGCACCGGGTGAGGCTCTCACCAGCCGACTCGCTGGAAGCATCCACCGCCTGCGCCAGGAGAGGCCCTGCGGAACCGCCGTACCCCGTGAGGTTCAGCAGAGTCTCGATAACTTCGCGGGGTTCCATTAGCCTTCGCCGCATGATGGAGTCGGCGAGGACCACCGCCTCCCGAAAGGGCATGCTACGAGCGCAATCCTGCAGCGTGCGAGCCACCGTTGTCGCTATGACGGATGTGCCGGGTATTGCGGTCACTGCATTAGGGTCAAAACCTCGCCTGTGCCTGCAGATGCGCCCCTTATCGGATGGACTAGTAGCGGTACTGTACACATGCACGATTGAGGGCGTGTTGAGTACATCTAGCCCCCAGAGTGCAGCTGCTGATGTGTGTGAGAAAACCCCTTGAAGACCCATGAGGTAGGCGGCAATGCACCGTACCGCGAGCCGCTCATCGGGGGTGAGCGCCTGGGCATCGCGGGTGTAGATATAGGCTCCTCGCTGAATACGTTGTAGGGTTCCTGCCACCACCATCGCACGGATATGCCGGGCACTAATACCTCGTGAGTTGAGGATGCGAGGGGTAAGCACGAGGGGATATAGCTTGGCGGCACGTGTGGTTGGGGCTTGCACGGCTGGGGTTTGGGGGTTCAGGATATTTACGGTATTCATAGCTTTATCCTGGCAGGCTGTGTGAGGTTGTGGGGCTTGTTCGTGAAATCTGTGGATAACTTCGCTGTTTTTATGGAAATATCCGATATCCACAGGGTTAGGGTGTATCCCAGAAATTTTGTGCCATAGGTTAGTGTCTTCTGCCATGGTTTTTAACTACGACAGAAGTCGCTAAACCATGGCACAAATTCACGTGGCCAAAAAGTGCAACAAAAACCCGCCCGGCAGGGAGGTCAACATCCTCCCCACCAGGCGGGTCCACATCCATATGCGGGTCCATATGCAGGCTCAGAGCAGCCAGATAATACAGCGGCCAAACACCACAGGGTCTGACAGACCCCTACTACTTACCTACTGTTTACAGGCCCTCAGCACGCACAATCTGAACGTGCAGATCCTCAG
>CALGXU010000429.1 GCA_937935205.1 uncultured Rothia sp. | reverse complement strand
CTACCAGCCGCTTCTCATGACCGTCATTACTCAACCAATTAATGTACGGGTAGCTTAGCAAGAAATCTACGTACAGCTCAGGATCCATAGGGTAACCATTATGCGAAGACACCATAAGGTTCTCTTCCGCTTGCATCCGCTCATAACCGGAGAAGCCGACACCGTAATGCCCGCCTTTTTCCGTATCGGTCAAAGCCCAGTTAAAAGTAGCAGCAGAGTCTTCAGCATAATACGCTTGCCGGGGACTAACGTCGATATCTTTAACCCACATGCTTCCACTCATTTTCCTGTAGGAGCCTTCTAATATCCGAGGAGATATTTAAAGGCGCAAGTACTTCTGCCCCAGTATCGGCCAAATTAGCTCGACAATCAACCCCCTTCATCGGAAAAGCAACATGAAGTATAGTGCGACTACCGATAATCTCAAGACGGGCATGTAAAAGAATATCGTCTATAACCCCTAACAGCTTAACCCCAGCCGTCCCACTCCCGTAGGGCTTAACAGAGACCATGTCAGGAGAATCTAGCAGCTTTTGCACAGCTTCTCGTGCCCGCTGCTTCGTCCACCCCGAAGGGAACTTCACCTTATTCCGGTGAGTACTCTCAGGACGATGCCCACCATCTAGCCCGTTCGGCTCGCCTTCCCAGATATGCCGCATATCCTCATCAGTCAGCCGATACTCGGGCACCTTCACAGAAGCACGCGGAACAGTCTCAACACCGGGTGGCGGCCATTGCCACTCCTGCACCTCGGGGGCAGCCCCTTACGCCGGGAACGCCGCGAAGAGCCCATCTTCTTCGGATACTGACCATCCACAGAAGCGAACCCCCTTTCTGCCATAAACCCGTTATGTTCCTTGAACGCCTGCGCCTCGAAGCCACGCCGCTGGGATGACTCCAGCTCATCAGTCACAGCTTCCAGATGCTGTTCATCCGCACCATCTGTCACGGTGAAGGCGGCGGCTTCGTCCCGCTTATTCGAGATCAGCACGGGCGAGCCGGCGGCGGCACGCTCGGTCAGCTCCTGCTCAACCCAATCCCTGGGGTGGTTGCCCTTATATGCGTCCGGGTTGGTTGCCGCTTTCTTCATGGTCTCATCCCATAGGGTGCGCAGCCGCTCGTATTCCGCTTTGCCGACCCAGTTCGACTCTTTGTATACGGGAACCACGATGCAATCGCACGAGTCGTGGAATGCGTTCATGTTCTCTAGGCGCTGCTTATCGGCTGCTTGGCGGCGTTTGCAGAAGCGTTGGAGGGGCTGGCGGGCTAGATTTGGTCCCCATTTACTCCCCACTTTGAAACCAGCAAACCCCGAAAATGAACCCATATTAAACCCTGGATAAAAAGAAGAACCCCCGCATTTCCCCTAGTCAGCTAGAGGAAATACGGGGGTTCATATAGTTTGCACACCTGTTACGTGTGCGCTCTCACACTAGAAAGCCTTGTTTACCAGCGTAGCAAGACCGGACTTCTTGTTTGCAGCGGTCTTCTTGTGCAGAACACCCTTGGAAACAGCCTTGTCCAGCTTACGGTTCACAAAACGCAGAGCCTCAACAGCTGCTTCCTTGTTCTGTGCCTCAACAGCAGCCTTGACCTTGCGGGTCGCGGTCTTCAGCTCGGACTTTACAATGTTGTTGCGCAGACGAGCCTTCTCGTTGGTGAGGATACGCTTCTTCTGAGACTTAATGTTAGCCACAATTAAACTTTCTGTTTTGTCTTATTGGTCGGTGAGGGCGACGCTGGCCGATCATCGACTGAGCGGCGTGGGGATGCCTATGGCAACCGGCCAGCAGTGCCCGATGACCATCGGACACTCAACCACACATAATACCAGATGAACAGCGTCCACGACAGACCCTCGCGGAGAGAAAAATACTGTGAAAACCGCTACACGCAGCCCCCACATACGGCGCAGATAATCGGCACCGGTCGCCGGTGAAACTACCGGCACGGGGCGTTAGCCGTTATGGCGAGTCCACGCACGCTCAATCAGGCGGAACGTATCCTCCGGCATAATCGCACCCTCACGGCGCATAGAATCCGGGCGAACACGAATCACACGGTTCAGCTTCACCTCAGAAGCGCGGCCCTGCGGATCCCACGGACCCGAACCAATATCAAGGTAGTTCGGATCAGCGTGCTCACGGTTATTGTGGTCCTTGCTGGTCATCATCAGCGCCAGCAGGTACTCACCGTCACGACCCACCAGAAGCACCGGGCGGTCCTTACCCTGCGAGTGGTCCTCCTCGAAAGGAACCCACGTCCACACGATTTCACCAGGGTCAGCGTCGCCGTCCAGGGAGGGCGAGTACTCAAAGTTGATCATGTCGCGGTAATCGCCCGGGTAATCCGAACCGTCGGATGCGACGGTCGAAGCCGGTGCGGAAGGCTTAGGTGCCGAGGATTTTGCCGAGGAAGGCTTCGAGGCGCTCGGCTTGAGCGCCGAAGAGCCGGAGGTACGAGCCTCACCCTGACGAGATTCACGCTGACGAGATTCATCCCCGCGGGACTCACTCTTCTGGGAGGACTCGGAGCCGCCCTTAGACGCAGTAGCGTCGTTGAGGGCATCCTCTGCCGCCTTCTGTAGGAAGGGCAGCAGGGCAAAGAAAATTTTCTTCAGAATTTCGAGCATGGGCTCTATTATGCACTACAGGCGCGGAGGTAGAGCAATCGCCAAAACAGCCTGCTCCACCGCATACACCGCGTCCTGCGACTCGCCCTTCAGCTGGGCGTCCGCATCAGCCAGAAGCTGAACAATATGCGCCAACTGGGCGCCAGTAAAACGGCGGCCGTCACGCTGAGCCTGCTCAACCTGCCACGGTGACATGCCCACCTCACGCGCCAGTTCGTTAGCGCTCATACGCACGTGGTGCACGCGCGCAATATTGCGGATGCGCATGGCGAGCGCGCCCAGCATCGGAATCGGCTCCGTGCCGGTGGCAAGGGAGTGGCGGAGCAGACGCAGAGCCTCCGGGGCGTTACCGGAAATCGCGGCGTCACTCACACGGAACGCGGTGACCTCGGTGCGACCGCCGTAGTAGCGGTTCACCGCCTCCTCGGTGATGTCGCCGGGTACGTCTGAGAGCAGCTGCTGGCATGCGGCGGCAAGCTCAGCAGTGTCGGAGGCGGCAGCCGTCAGTAGCGCCAGGGCGCCGCCGGTAATCGGGCGCTGGGCGGCGGCGAACTCCCCCGCCAAGAACTCGCTCTTCTCGCGGTCAGTCTTGAGCGCCTTGCAGTTGATGAGCACGAATTGGGAGCGCACCAGGTCGATGAGTTTCTTGCCGCGGTTACCGCCCGAGTGGTTCAGAATGAGCATGATGTCCGGCTCGGGAGCCTTCAGGTAGGCCAGGGTATCGGTGAGGAAGTCCTCGCTCATGGAGGCGAGGTTCTCAACCTCAATGATCTTCGCCGAACCGAACAGGGAGGGCGAAGCGTGCAGAATCAGCTCCCCCGCCGTGTAGGTGGCGGCGTTAATCTGAACGCGGTCCACCTCCGGGTGGATGCTACGGAACAGCTCACGCAGGCGTGCCGCAGCGCGGGAGGCGAAGTACTCCTCCGGACCGTAGAGCATGACGGCGGGTGCCGGGGTGACGGTACGCCACGCGGTGTCGAGGGCGGGGCCGCCTCGGCGGGCGTAGCCTCGGGAACCACCACGCTGGGTTGAACGCTTACGCTCGGACACGCTTATCACTCGCCTTTATCTGCAGGGTACGGGCTGAACTCGGCCCCGCTGCGCGGGGTGCGGCGCGGGTAGAGTCTCGAGTATCCATCATAGCGTTTTCTTCTCGGATGCCTCCTAGCGGTGGTTAGGGGTAGTCGGTCAGGAACGGGCGGGCTGATGGGAGCGCGCGGTGTGCGGTACCACCCGCAAATACTGCCGGTGCGTGACCGCACGGTAGCGGCGCGCATCCACCCACCAGAGGGCAACGCTCAACGCCAGCACACAGAGGGCGCTACACACCACCGCGGGCACGCTCGAACCGGGCTCCCACGGGTTACCCGGCGCGTGTGCGGCAGTGTGTGCCGCCCACTCGATGCCCTGCGCGGCAAAGCCACCGGCACGAAGGCATAGATCCGCCAGAGCGGGTAGGCCCAGGAGCATGAATCCGAGCGCAACCAGCCCGGCAAGCATACTCAGTGGCGCCAAAGGAGCCGCAATCAGGTTCGCAGGAACCGAGTAGAGCGGCACCTTACCGCTCATCGCCAAAATCAGCGGAGTGCACCACAGGGACGCCACGATGGGTGCGGCGAGCATTTCCGCGCAGAACACCGGCATGACGCGCATGAGCAGACGAATCAGCGGCGGGCCCAGCAGAATCAGCGCGGAGGTTGCCGTCACCGACAGGGCGAACCCCATATCCACGGCGAGGTGCGGGGCGGCAAGCAGACAGATCAGCACCGTTGTTTGCAGCGCCGCCAAGGACTGGCGACCCGAACCGCGCAGCATCGCGTAGGCACCGAGCAGACCCATGGCGAGGGAACGAATCACGGAACCCTCAGAGTCCAGCAGCATGGCGTAGGCGAGCACCGCCGCAACCCCGCACAGCACCATGACGCGGTGCGGAATGGCGAGGGTGCTCAGCCGGTGCACGAGCGGC
>CALGXU010000428.1 GCA_937935205.1 uncultured Rothia sp. | reverse complement strand
GACACCAATCCAACGGTCGGTGGCGACGCGCGCGACAATACCGGCTGCCACCGAGCTGAGGGTGGCAATCAGGGCGGTTGCACAGCCGATGCGTACCGTATCGTTTGCGGCGAGGTCGGCACCCAGAAGCACCGTGAAAAGTACGTTGAGGCCCGGCACGAGCACCAGGGTTGTGATAGCCGTTCCGAGGGTCGCAAAGGTAATGGACGACGACCAGCCGATAGAGGCGGTAGACAGAGCCCGACGCACCGCGCCAGGCAGGGTTGTAGAGGAGAGGGTTGCAGAGGAGAGAGCCCGCATGTTACATCGCCCCCAGGGTGCCGTGACGACGGGCGGATGCAAGAGCCTTCCGAGCAAAAAGGAAGGCACACGCCGCCCAGATGAAGCTCACGACCAGGGTCTGAATTACAGGCAGGAGTGCATCCGCCGGGGTAGTGATGACGGTACGCCCAAGTAGCAGATGCACCGGCGCCTGCAGGGGAATGAGCACACCCGCAGCATCTAGCCAGGCGGGCGCCTCAACGGTCGTGAAGAGAACCCCGGAGAGAATAAACACCGGCACGAGCAGAAGCTCCTCGTAGGCGATAGCGTTCGGCGTCGCCACGAAGAACACCGCAATCATGAACGTGACCGACAGGCAAGCAACCCACAGCAGAGGAACGCCCAGAACGTAGCGGGGCCAGAGGGCGGAAAAGTCGGTGACCTGCGGATTGAGCGTCACAAGAGCCCAGATGAGCCACGACAGGGGCAAAGCCGCCAGGCCCACAATGGAGGCGCTCGAAACGATAGCCGCCAGCACCCGCACCGGAGAAATTGACCCCGAACACAGGTACACGAGAGTCCCGCGGAAACGCTCAAAATTAATGATGCCCGCAGACACAATACAGACCGACCACATGCCCACAATACCGGCGCGAGTCCACGCCAGGGTCGGGTCAACGGAGTGGCCCTCGGAGCTCTGCGCCGCCGCGTGCACCGCAAGAGCCTGAATAATAACCGACCCGAGCACCGTACTGATGAGCAGCTGAATGAAATAGGGGACCGTCAGAAACTGCCGCAGGCTAAAGCCCATAAGTCGCAACTGGCGGGCGCACTCCTGCCACAGGTCGTACCCTTGGCTCTGCTGCTGGGGCTCTTTCACACCTTCACTACCGTGCGCGCTGTGTGCGTTCATCGCTTGAGCCCCTCCGCCATCGCCAGGTATGCCTCTTCCAGGGTTGCCGGGCGCGTGTACGGCTCGGTCCGTGCCCCAATGTTCGCGGCGGCAAGCCCCTCCGCCAGGATGCGGTGCGCCTCGCCCGGCTCGAACGTGGCGCGCTCGCCGTGCCAGTAGAGGGTCAGCTCCCAGCCGGAACCGCGCGGGGCAAACAGCACCGCCGCCTTATCGCCGAGGAATCCGCGGAGCGCGTTAATGCCCTCGGTGGCGGTGGCTTCAACCTG
>CALGXU010000427.1 GCA_937935205.1 uncultured Rothia sp. | reverse complement strand
GCTTCCAGTTTTCGGAGCGGGAGTCGCGGAAGGTCCACAGGCGGTTCATGAGCCAGGAGAAGATGGTTGCGACAATACTTGCAACGACCTTCGCCTTGGTGTGGGACTCCGACATGATGGTCATCATCAGCACCCACACCGTCACGGAGTTCACGATGAAGGCGGCGCCGCCCACGGTGCCGAATTTGAGCACCTCAATACCGTAGCTGTCCCAGAGGGATTTCAGGCGTTCGGTGAGGGTCGGTTTCGTCTGTGCGCTCATGCGGGACCTATCTAGCGGAGATTTATCGGGAAAAAGGGAAGATGAGCGCCGGTTGGCGTTGGTAACGCAATGTCCGGCGGTTGTTTCTCCCTCTTTTACAAGCTCTTATATGTTATTACAGTCCCGGTGGGTTATTTGTACCTTTGAGATTTTTTCCACAGACCTCCCAGCTAACAAGATATTCCTTTTCATCTCACGTTGACAGGGTAGAAGGCACGTTTTGATGGCTTTCACCCGCATCAAAGCCCACATATTGGGCTCCGCATCCTCATTGAATTCATTCTGTGGCCTTAATGTGGTCTTGCTCCCACAGGCTCTCCAAACCCGGTACACTTAGGTGATGTGACTTACCCTGTGACTGGACCCGTAATTGGCGTCATCGGCGGAGGCCAGCTGGCCCGCATGATGGCTCCCGCAGCAACTAATCTTGGCCTCAACCTGCAGATTCTCGCGGAGGCGCCCACCGTCGGCGCCGTGGCAGCGGTGCGTACCGCGCCCGTCGGGGATTACAAAGACCTGGACACCCTCCGCGAGTTTGCTCGCGGCAAGGATGTCATCACTTTCGATCACGAGCACGTGCCCACCGAATTTCTGCGCACCCTCATCGCAGAGGGCGTGAATGTTCAGCCCCGCCCCGAAGCCCTGCAGTACGCTCAGGACAAGCTCCTGATGCGCCAGGCCGTTGAGCGTCTGGGTCTGCCGAACCCGCGCTGGGCTGAGGTTTCTACTCTGGACGAGCTGCTCGCCTTCGGCGATGAAATCGGCTGGCCCGTGGTGCTGAAGACCCCGCGCGGCGGCTACGACGGCAAGGGCGTGCTCGTCCTGGATTCTCCCGAGGAGGCTCGCGAGCGCAGCACCGAATGGTTCGAGCAGTTGCCTTCCCGCACCGACTTCTCCTCCCTGCTTGCCGAGGAGAAGGTGCCTTTCACTCGTGAACTTTCCGCGCTGGTTGCTCGCCGTGAAAGCGGCGAGGTGCGCCCCTGGCCGGTCGTTGAGACCATTCAGGTGAACTCCATCTGCGACGAGGTCATTGCCCCCGCGCAGAACCTGGACCCCGAGATCGCTGAGGCTGCCGCAGCCGCTGCGGTGACTATTGCCTCCGAGCTGGGTGTTACCGGTGTGATGGCGGCTGAGCTTTTTGAGGTTCCCGGCTCCCCCGCAGGCTTCTACATCAACGAGCTGGCGATGCGCCCGCACAACACCGGCCACTGGACTCAGGACGGCTCGGTGACCAGCCAGTTTGAGCAGCATCTGCGTGCTGTGCTGGATTTGCCGTTGGGTGACACCTCCGTGCTGGAGGGTGTTGCCGTGATGAAGAACTACCTGGGCGGCGAGAACGAAGACATTTTCGGCGTCTACCCGCTGGCACTTTCGGCTGAACCGCGCGCGAAGATTCACTTCTACGGCAAGGAAACCCGCCCGGGCCGCAAGATTGGTCACGTGAATATTACTGGCACGGTGGCTGAGCTTGAGGCACTGCGCCACAGCGCCGCGAATGCCGCCTCCATTTTGCGTGACGGCCGCCCCCTGTAGCCCTATTTTTAGCCGGTGCGTGGGGTGAGCACATCCTGCGTATCCGACGCACCCTATTGATGGTGGTTCGCCACCGCGTTCTGAAAGGATATGAGGATTATGTCTCAGTCTCCCTATGATTCTTCCCAGCCCGTTGTTGGCATTGTGATGGGTTCGGATTCGGACTGGTCGGTAATGGAGGCCGCAGCCGAGGTTCTGGACGAGTTCGGCATCCCCTACGAGGCTGATGTCGTTTCTGCACACCGCATGCCCGAGGACATGATTGAGTACGGCAAGAAGGCTCACAGCCGCGGTATTCGCGTCATTATTGCCGGTGCCGGCGGTGCCGCTCACCTGCCCGGCATGCTCGCTTCCGTCACCGCGCTGCCCGTGATTGGTGTTCCGGTGCGTCTGAAGAACCTCGAAGGCATGGACTCGCTCCTGTCGATTGTTCAGATGCCCGCTGGCGTTCCGGTGGCTACCGTCTCCATTAATGGCGCTCGCAATGCGGGCCTGCTGGCTCTGCGTATCCTGGGTTCGGGTACTGACGCATTCGCTCAGCAGGTTCACGCTGACCTGCACGAGTTCTCTCAGAACCTGCGCCAGAGCGCTATGGACAAGGGCGCGGCTCTGCGCACCCGCGTTGCTGAGGCGAAGGCTAAGGCAGCAGCTGAGCGCGAGGCGGAGGAAAGCTCCTCCGCGCCCCGCCCCACTCCCGCTCCCGAAGCGTCCTCGGAGCCCCAGGCTTACGTTCCCTAAGCTCGGATACACTAGAAGGATGAGCAATATTCTTCAGTCCGATATTTGGGCACGTTTTCAGGAATCTAATGGTCACACCGTGATCCGTAAGAGCGGTAACGGCTGGTCGTACCTTGCGACCGTTGAGGGCGGCGCTACCGGCCGCTACCTGTACAGCCCGTACGGACCGGTTGCTTCCAGTGCTGTGGCTTTTGATGAGGCTCTCACGTCGTTGAAGGAAGAAGCTGCGAAGCTTCGTTGCCTGTTTGTGCGCATTGAGCCTACTGAATCCGCTATTTGGGGCGATCAGGATGCGGCTGCTTTCTTGGCTCGTCGTGGCGCGGTTTTGGCTCCTCGCCAGGTGCAGCCTTCGCACACTCAGATTATTGATCTTTCGGGCTCTGAGGACGAGATTCTCAAGGGCATGAAGTCCAATAACCGCAACCTGCACCGCAATATCCATAAGAAGGGCGTGACCATTGAGGTTTCGACGAACCCTGAGGATTTGTCGATTCTGTTCGCGTTCTTGGACGAGACTGCGGACCGCAACGGTTTTAACCGTCAGCAGGATGATTACCTGATGCAGGTTGCTCGCGTGCTGATGCCCGCTGGTGCGGCGTCCCTGTACATTGCGAAGCTGACCGATGAGAACGGTGAGAGCACCCCGATTGCGGCGGCGTTTGTGTACGATTCGGATGACACCCGCACCTACGCGCATGCGGCGGCTTCTTTTGAGCATCGTCGCCTGTCGGCGGGGATTCCGGTGGTGACGAACTTCATCCTGGACGCTAAGCGTAAGGGCCTGAAGTACGTTGACCTCTTCGGTATTGCGCCGGAGGATCAGCCGGATCACGAGTGGGCTGGTTTCACGAAGTTCAAGAAGTCCTTCGGTGGCGAGTCTGTGGAGTACCCGGGTACCTGGGATGTTCCGGTGACCTCGCTGGGTTACCGCGCCTACACGCTGGCGTACAAGGCTCGTCCTGCTGTTCGTGATGCTGTGTCGAAGGCGAAGGCGAAGGTTCAGTCTTTCCGCTCTCGCTAACGGGTTCAGGCGCACCGCTGCCGGGGCGCATCCTGAGAACTAAAAGCTAAATACGTCAGGGAGCCGCCCTCACCGAGTTCTTCGGTGGGGGCGGCTCCCTGTGTTTGGTGCCTATATCGAAGGCTTAGGCTTCGCCGGGGCTCTTGGTGTGAGAGAGAATCTCGCGCAGGCGGGAGAGGCGGTGCTCAGCCTCAACGGTACGCACGGTACC
>CALGXU010000426.1 GCA_937935205.1 uncultured Rothia sp. | reverse complement strand
CTGACCGGTCAAACGCCCCTGCTCATCAACATGCTGCACCGAGAGGCGGTACGAACCTTCACCCGGATCAGAAAGCCCGGTAGCGCGCGCCGTAAACGAGTTCGTCTTCGCGTACGGGCTCAGGCCCACCGACCCAAGATGCAGCGTGGGCCCCGCAGACTCCTGCTCGGGAGAATGCACCGGAAGGAACTCAGCAACATCATTCAGCATAGAACCCGGAGAATCTTCCATGCCGGGGTAAGGCAACCCGCCCCCATACATGCCAATAAAGTAGAGCTTGCCCGGCTTCAACGTACCCGCAGGAATCTTCAGATCCGCGCTGAAATAGTTATTGCGGAACCACCTGGAGCTAACCCCGGAGTACGTGTAGTCCACCTGCTGAGTGAACACAGGCTCACCCACCATCTTCCCCGTTGCAGGGTCAGCCTCATAGATCGCGATGACCGGCGAATCATTAGAAATCATTTCACTAGCCTGCGAGAGGATATGGCGTCCCTCAACCCGCAGCGTCGTATCCTTCCACGGGTTATCGATAGCGGACTGACTGAAGGTGTAGGTTCCACGGGTCGGCTGCGCCTCCTGAACCACATCAATATGGGCGCGAGCATACAAACGGTTCGACCTACTCGAAGGTTCCGGCTCAGTTTCATCCGACGGGTAGTACGTCATCACCACATCGAAGAGCTCACCGTCGGCAGCCTCAACGTACTGCGGAGGAACCTTAAACGTGTAGGTGAGGCTACCGTCCGGGTTCTCACGCACCTGATGCTCCAAGTCCTTGAGCATCCCGCCGTACTCGTCGAGAGGCTCATAACTATTGTGCTCCGTATACACGTACCCCGATCCGCGCTCCACCAGAGCCAGCTCGTAGAATGCGTACTTCTGACGGAACTCGGGGCTCAGCGGGGAAGTCGTCACCGACACCGTGCCACCCTGAGAAATATTGAGGGTTCCCGAAGTCACCTTCAACTCAACATTCGCCGGGTTCTCCGAATCAACAGCATCAGCGGCAAGAGGCGCCATCGGAAGCTGCGCGCTCACCGTGAACTTATGGCTACCGTACGAATACTCAGAGTCCGAGAACACCGCCCGCACTTCAGCCACTGAACCGCGAGAAGAAGGCCTGTAGTAGGAATCGCTGTGAACCTTATACTCAACCTCCACGGTCAGAGTGCCGTCAGCATTGCGGGTTACCAGCTCGTCACGCTTATAGTATTGGCCCGCTACATCATTCCTCGCAAAATATGCCTGCTCACCAGAGGTAGCGTTATAAATCGACACAGAATCAAGGTAGTACCCCAGATCCACCTCGGGTGAAATATTAGAAATAGTCACCTTATAGACGCGGTCCTGGCCCTGATCAAAATCCTGCGCAGCAACAGATACCTTCGGCAGGGTATTCCTGAACGAATTATCCTGATACGCCATGCGCGCAGGGTTATTGCCCACAGGAACGAAGGGGAACTTACGCGTCAGCTTAGCCCACCCGTGGGTTTCTACACCAGAAACACCCAGGGAATACCCCTTACCGGACTTCAGGACTCCCGCGGGGATAGTGACCTTCTTCTGGAAATAGCCGTTAGGAATCAGGCCCTTGAAAATGCGCTGATTCTCTTCCGTATCCGGTGCCTTCAGCTCACCAAGCGAAGCTACATTATCGTTCGTGACCTTCCCTTGCTCATCATGCTCGGATAGGGTGAATTTCACGGTACTGACATCCTGAAAACCGGTACCCGTCAGCGTCACTTCAATCGGCTGGCCGGAGGCAATCTGCTCCTCAGAAATAGCCGAAACATCGTAGGTGATGGAGGGGAGCTCCGCCTTCGGGAGGTTAAACTCCACCGGCAGCGCTACACGGACGCGGTCCTCAGTGTTCCACGCATAGGGGTGTGCCTCATCTACGGGGCGGTAGGTGAGAATGACCTCGTACTCCAGGTTCGCCGGGAGGGTATTTGCCGGAACCGTCAGGTCAGCGCTGAAACTACCATCAGCAGCCGGTTTCGGGGCGTCAAAGACAAGGCCGCGGTGATCGACCTTCTGGTAGGGGTTGGCGTAGGTTGAAGAGCCCTTCGGGGCAATTGTGAGGCTACGCAGCTCATGATGCGCCAAGAACTCGGGGCTCAGACCGGTACCCTCCACGTGCACGGTACCGCCGTGAAGAATGTCGAGGGAGCCGCTGGACACGCGCAGGGTCGGCAGGGACGCGTCCTGCTGATCGCCCTGCGCAGGTTTGTTCTGGGCAGGTTTGTTCTGCGCGGGTGCTGCTTGAGGCGCCGCCTGCTGGGTATCTGCCTGCTGGGTGGGGGAGGCGGGCGCCGGCTGAGCAGCCACCGGCGTCAAAGCCAGAAGCGGAGACAAACCCAATACCAGGGAAGCACCCGCAACCTTTCGGTGCGTGCTGCGAGCAGGCTTAAAGAACGAGGACATCATTATCCAATCTGAATTTTCTGCATGAAAGAGGGTGATTGAGAAAAGAAGTTGAGAGGATAAATGAGTGACAGTCCACCGTACCGAATCCATATCGTAGAGGACCCTAAGCGGCGGCATGCTGAAGTGCAATTTCAGCCTACCAACCCGCGTCCTAGACATTCAACGAAAACACGAGAAAAACATGCCGATGAGAGTTATAAGACAAAAAATCGAAAATTACGCCCCCGGTTTTATACAAAGCTCGACCCCAAAAAGACCACACAGAAAGGGGCGGTGAGAGAAAAACTCTCACCGCCCCTTCTACAGCCGCTATCTTCAGCTACTGTTCTCAGAAGTCAACCCAAGCTAAAACATGTAGGGCCAACCGTACGGTTCACGGTACCTGCCGAATCTTAGTCATCGATATAGGGGCTGTTGGGGATGGTGTCAAGCATGTCGAGCATTGACAGGACACGAGCCAGCTCCTCGCGGGTAGCAGTCTTGGTCGGACGGAAATCCTTGCTCTTATTGTGATAGCTCGTATCAATATTCACCGACGAATGCAACCACACCGACTCAGTGTAGAACGGGGAACCCGGCTTCATATCCTGCGGAATCGTGGGCCGGAACCAATAAGAACGACGACCGGGGGTAAGCATAAAGTAACGGTAGAAGAACGCAGCCATCGTAGCGCGGCTAGCTACCGCCTCCGGGTGCATCTTACCGTCAGACCAGCCGGAAGTCAGACCGTTCTGATACGCCCAAATGTACGCCGGGTAACGCTCATCCTTCGGGGACAAATCCGGGAAAGGAGAACGCGCAGGAAGCTTCACCTTCGGCGAGCGGGCGCCTCGGTAGATTGCATCCATCAGGTCGCCGCGGGTCACCGCATGCTGGGGGTGGAAACAACGGTTCTTATCGAGCAGCAGAACCTTCGCGCTACATGACCTGTAGATATCGGGAGCGTACTCGCCATCCATATCAATGTCCACAATGAACGGCGCCCACGCGAATTCAGTGTCAATCGTGGGGCGAACTTCAAGGGTGCGCAGAATGGTGTACTGCTCACGGCGCGGACGAAGAGACAGGCGAACACCATAGTCTCCATTCGGGCCACCGGTGATCTCAGAATCAATGACGTGATGCCTAATGTAGACATCATTCTCGATGCGCTTCTTCGGCTCAAGAGAGAAGAAATAGAACTGCTTGAAGCCCTTCTCCTTGGTGTAGTAGCCGGCCTCAATGTACGGGGTGTACAGTCCGGTATCAAGCACAGCCTGCAGACCGGTAATCTCGTAGCTGAGATTGAAGCCGCTAATATCAAATGATGCCTCAGTAACCTTGAACGTCAGCGGAGTGGTCTTAACGTCCAAGGTGGCAGCCTGGGCGCTCTGCTCGCCGGCGTGGTGCGCACCCAAAGCGCCAGCGACTGTTAGTGCTGCCGCACCCTTAAAAAGGGCGCGACGAGAGGAAAAAGTAGACATTTCATTGTCCCATCGATGTGTTTCTGAGTGGTTACTTCTACGCTAGCAAACCAATAACCATTGGTTAAGCCTCTAGTCGTTTGCTATACGTACGTGGCGTGACGTGTTTCCATGTGTGCTGAGTTGAGAATGTGAATGTTAGTGAGTGAAGTACCCGCCACCAATGGCGAGACGTTTAATACTATAAGCACTTCTGTGCACAAAAAGAAGGCGGATAGATAGACACTACCCGCCTTACACCCCATAAAAACCTACCCGCTCAATGTGGGGAAATGTGGTTTTACAGGGGGAAATATATTTTTTTACGTTCAAAAAATAGTTAAAAAATTTTGATAATGAATCTTTAAAAAGTGAGAAATAACAGCTGGCGGCCGCTACTGCTCATGCACCAGCAACGTCAAAATGCCCGCCTTACGCGCCGTCGGCAGGGTGCACTCCACCGACCAGTCCTCGCTGACCGCCTCCAAAAATTCGGCAATACCCGCCGTAGAACCGTCAACAGGACGAGCCGCCAAACCCGATTGAATCAGGTAGCGCGCAAACAGGCCGCGGTAATGCTTCGCCATGTGCGAGACGACCTTACGCGACCCATCGGCAGCCACACGCTCCACACGAACCGCCAGAGTCTGCGCCGAGGGAGTCACCCACGACTTCGCGTAGGCTGCAGAACGGCAATCCAGAATCAGCTGGTCCTTCGCGGTCGCCTCCAGCGCGGTACCCAACGCACCCTTCCAGAAGGAGGCGAGCGCACCCACCGAGCCCAGCTTCACACCCATTGACAGGCGGTAGGCGGGAATCGCGTCCTCGGGGCGCAGAATACCCCACAGCGCCGAAGAAATCAGCAGTGACCAGTGCGCGGCATCGCGTTCGGCGGGGGAGAAGCTCTCATAGTCCAGCGCCTCAAAGAGCACGCCAGTGTAGGTGCGGATCGCGGGCTGCGCCGGTTCGGTCCGTAAAGCTCGTAGTAGTCGTAAAAAAAGACTGGTGCAAAGACGAAAAAACTATAAAAAGCCTGAATAACTTACTAAATAATTATTAAGTTTGCTTGATTTTTATGTTATAATACCACCGTTGATTACAGGCTTGTATTATTTTTGAGCAATTATATATTGACATTTGTTTGAAGGAAAATTAAAACTATGGCAAAAAACAAAGGCGATGCAGGAAATATAATAACATACGATCCATATCTACAAACCTCGTATGCTTTTTCCAATAATAAAATTTATCCGGTGGAATTAAGCAAAGCTAATAAAAACAGCTTTTTTATATCATATATTAAATACAAAGATATCACGATAGGAAGCGTGGAAATTCCGATATCGACGGAAGAAGACGATACGTCGAATTTAATAACCATAAAAGCTTATGA
>CALGXU010000425.1 GCA_937935205.1 uncultured Rothia sp. | reverse complement strand
AACGGCGACGTTGGTGCCGGGGCCGACCTCGCCCTCCAGCAGTCGCAGGTTGGCGTCCGGGTGCTCCTTGAAGTACTCGGCGAAGGACACGGAGTCGTTGGCGGTCAGCTCGGCGCGGCCGGTGAGCACCTGCTCGATGGCCTCGTCGAAGCCGGTGACTTCGATGATGGTGGCGCCGCGTTCCTCCACGAGCTTGCGGTAGTTGCTGGTGGCGCTCTGGGCAGCAGTGTGACCGGAGATCTCACTGACGTTCTGCAGGGAGGAGCTCTTCTTCACACCCACGCGGGCACGGGAGTGTGCGTAGGGCACGGAGAAGTCGTACTTCTTCTTACGTTCCTCGGTGGGTGCCACGTTGTTGAGCACGATATCGTAACGGCCGGCGTCCACGCCGGCGATAAGCGAGTCCCAGGGGGTTTCGATGTACTCGGCGGTCACGCCCAGGTCCTTGGCGAGGGTCTCGGCGATGTCGTACTCGAAACCGGCGAGCTTACCGGAGGCGTCGTGGTAGGTGTAGGGGCGGTAGGTACCCTCCACGCCGATGCGGATTTTGCCCGCGGACTTGATGGACTCCAGCAGGTTGGAGGAGCTCTGTGCGGAGCCTGCGCTGGAGCCGTTACCGCCGGAGCAGGCAGCGAGCAGGCCGGTACCGAGAAGGCAGGAGAAAAGGCAGAAGCCAAGGTGGAGGGAAGCAAGGGAAGTTTCACCGTGGGCTTTGACCAGGAATTTCCTCCCATGGGCTTTGTAGGCGAGGATGGAAGCTATACCGGCTATGACCTGGAGCTGGCAGAGGAAGTGGCAAAGAGATTGGATTTGACCTTTGTACCCAAGCCCATTAACTGGGATGCCAAGGATTTAGAATTAAATTCCGGAAACATCGATTGTATCTGGAACGGCTTCGGCATGGAAGGCCGTGAGGACAGCTATACCTTTGTGGGACCTTACTTAGCCAATAAGCAGGTTTTTGTGGTAAGAGAGGACAGCGATATCAGCAGTCTATCCGATTTAAAGGGGAAGGCGGTAGAGGTGCAGAAGGATTCCACCGGACTTACCGCATTAAA
>CALGXU010000424.1 GCA_937935205.1 uncultured Rothia sp. | reverse complement strand
TGACTCCGGCGCAGCGTGCCTGGATGGAGGCGGAGGCGCGCGCTCGCCGCTAGAGGTGCCTGTGCGGGTCTTTGCGCCCCTGCTGCTGGCTTGCGTATATTCGCTAAAAAGTTCGAATATATGCTTGATTTCAGAAGAAATATTCTAATATACTTGTAGTGTCTCCCCGTCGAACTGGGGGAGTGCGTTCTGTGGGTGCCGGAGTTCCCGGTGCCCTCACACTGCCGCGAGCCTCAAACCGGGGGCGCGGTGTTGAAAGGTGGAGAGAAATGATTGCATCCCTGACCGGTCGTGTGGCTCAGGTGGGCCTTGATCATGCGGTGATTAACGTGAACGGTTTCGGCATGCTCGTGTACGCTACCGCGCGTACTCTCTCCAAGCTGCGCACCGGTGAGGAGGCTACCGTGCTGACCACCATGATTGTGCGTGAAGAGTCGATGACTCTCTACGGTTTTTCGGAGCCTGCCGAGCGTGAAGTGTTCGATATGATGCTTTCGGTGTCCGGTATTGGTCCGCGTATTGCGCTGGCGGTGTTGAGCGTTCACACTGCCGCTGAGGTGGAGCGCGCCGTGGCGACCGGTGACGATAAGGCGTTTACGAAGGTTCCCGGTATTGGTCCGAAGGGTGCCCGCCGTATTGTGCTGGAGCTTGCCGGCAAGCTGATTCTCAGCGATGGCCAGACCGATGAGCTGCCGCTGAGCCAGGGCATCATCTGGAAGCCGCAGGTGCTTGACGCTCTCACCTCCCTGGGTTGGAGTGAGAAGGAAGCTTCCGCCGCTATTGACGCTTATGTGCAGCACAACCCTGCCGCAGAGACCGAGCCGGTGGGTGTGGCTCTGCGCGGTGTGCTCGCCTCCTTGGGTACTCAGAACACGGTGGGCCGCCACTAAGCGGCGCCCTGTTCGACATATCCCACTCAAACTTTTGTGAAAGAAGAATTCTATGAGCCAGAATCCCTATGAGCCGCAGCCCGCGGAGTCCCTGGTTTCCGGCGGGTATTTTCCCGGTCAGGTGCCCGGCACTCAGGCGTCTTCAGCTCCCGCCCAGCGCCTCGTGGCGATGGAAGAAGAGCCCGAAGAGAAGATGATTGAGGCGGCACTGCGCCCTAAGTCCCTGGATGACTTTGTGGGTCAGCGCCGTGTGCGTCAGCAGCTGTCCCTGGTGCTGGAGGCTTCGAAGATGCGCGGCCGTAGCGCCGACCATGTGCTGCTGTCTGGCCCTCCCGGTCTGGGTAAGACCACTCTCGCAATGATTATTGCCGCAGAGATGGAGGCGCCGCTGCGCATTACCTCCGGCCCGGCGATTCAGCATTCGGGTGATTTGGCGGCGATTCTGTCTTCGCTGACTCCCGGGGAGGTGTTGTTCCTGGATGAGATTCACCGCATGAGTCGCCCTGCTGAAGAAATGCTCTACATGGCGATGGAAGATTTCCGCGTGGACATTGTGGTTGGTAAGGGTGCGGGTGCAACCTCCATTCCGTTGGAGCTGCCGCAGTTCACCCTGGTGGGTGCGACGACCCGTGCGGGTCTGCTGCCCGGGCCTCTGCGCGACCGCTTTGGCTTTACCGGTCACCTGGAGTTCTACTCGGTGGAGGAGCTTGAGCTGGTGCTTCGCCGTAGTGCGGGTCTGATGGACATGCAGATTACCTCCGAGGGTTTCACCGAGATTGCCGGTCGTTCCCGAGGCACGCCGCGTATTGCGAACCGTCTGCTGCGCCGTGTGCGTGACTGGGCGCTGGTCAACGGCGTGGATCGCATCAATGCGACCGATGCCGCAACTGCGTTGGACATGTACGAGGTGGATTCGCGCGGCCTGGACCGCCTGGACCGCGCCGTGCTGGAGGCGCTGATTCACAAGTTCGGCGGCGGCCCGGTGGGTCTGTCCACCCTCGCCATTGCGGTGGGTGAAGAGACGGAGACCGTGGAGACGGTTGCCGAGCCGTACCTGGTGCGTGAGGGTCTGATTGGTCGCACCCCGCGCGGTCGTGTGGCTCTGCCCGCGGCGTGGGAGCACCTCGGCTTGGAAGCGCCCGAAATTCAACTCTAGATCCGCACAGCTGATAACAAGCAGTAGCCCGTGGGAGGTAGCAACCTCCCGCGGGCTTCTCTGTGCGCTCCTTGTATCGTTCGGCAACGTATCTTTCTGCACCACTTCTACAGGCGCTGTTAGGTTCCATCGGGCTCTGCCGGGCTTTATCAGCGACATAAAATTACGCCGAGAGAGTCCAAAACTCAGGTTAACCTCACAAAAATGCTGGTTCGGGTCACTAAAGCTCAAGCTCTCGCGTAGGATGGATACGTACTGTATCTACGATTCCACACCTTCTGGTACGCTCAACCCTCGCGGTGAGCGGCACGGGTGCGGATGTGAAAGTGAGACCATGGATCTTAACTTCCTCATCAACGTCATCATGACGGTTGTCTTCTTTGCCGCAGTTATGTGGTTCTTTACTTCCGCTAAGAAGAACCAGCAGAAGCAGCTGGAGGCGTTGCAGGCAATGCGACGTGCGCTCGTCCCTGGTGATCAGGTGATGACTGCTTCCGGCGTCTACGGCACCGTTGTCAGCACTGACCTTGAGAACAACAAGCTGCAGCTTCAGATTGCAGAGGGCGTTGTGATTACTGCGTCCATGAACGCGATCCTGAACCTTGTTGAGGAGGAAGCCCCCGCAGCACCCCTGACCGAGGACGTGTACGAGGCTACCGCATCCGAAGCTCCCGCTTCCGATACCTCTTCTGATACTGCTAAGTAATTCAGAGCGTATGAGCCCGGCGCCCATGAGCGGCGTCGGGTTTTCGCGTTACGGAATCTGTAGAACACTCAATACTATTCACACGAAGAAGGAACATTATGGCTAAGCGTTCACCGCTTGCAGCCGCGCGAGGGGCGCTCCTCTCGATGGTCCTGCTCATGGTTGTTATGGCTGCCGGTATTTTTGGCAGCACTTACTCGGGAGGTTCGTGGGCACCGAAGCTCGCCCTGGACCTTTCGGGTGGTACTCAGATGATTCTTTCTCCGAAGGTCAATGGCTCTTCGGATGGGAACGTCACCCAGGAGCAGTTGAACCAGGCGGTTGAGATTATTCGTCAGCGCGTTGATGGTGCCGGCGTTTCGGAGGCGGAGGTTACCACCTCCTTCGGCTCGGGTAATAACGTGGTTGTTTCGGTTCCCGGAACGATTAGCGCTGAGACTCGTCAGCTGATTCAGGCGT
Source organism: uncultured Rothia sp. (assembly GCA_937935205.1). GTDB lineage: Bacteria > Actinomycetota > Actinomycetes > Actinomycetales > Micrococcaceae > Rothia. The sequence continues at coordinate 5,337 of CALGXU010000424.1, read as the reverse complement.
CTGCAAATATGACGTTCCGCCCGGTGCTGCTTTCTGGTGCCGGTACTGCGGTGGCTGAGGATGCCCGCACTGCGGACGATAAGCTGCCCAAGCCCTCCGCGGAACCGACTAATGGTTCGGACCGCAACTGGATTACTGCGGACCTGTACAAGCAGTACGAGGCGAAGGACTGCACCGCGGCACGTAATGAGGACGCGGATAGTGCGGACCCGACTAAGCCGATGGTGGCGTGCTCTACTGACGGTCATGAGAAGTACATTCTGGGCCCGGTTGAGCTGAACGGTAGCGATATTTCTACCGCAAGCCACTCGCAGGAGACGAGTGGTCAGGGCGTGACGACGGGCCGTTGGGCTGTGAACATTCAGTTCAACGATGCAGCTCGTGAGAAGTTCCAGAACATTACTTCTCGCCTGAACGCGATTCGTGCACAGAACGCAAATGACCCTCGTGCCCGCTTCGCGATTCTGCTGGACGGCAAGGTGCTGTCCTCCCCGGTGTCGCAGGCAGTGATTTCTGACGGCAAGCCGCAGATTACCGGTAACTTCACCGAGCAGGAGGCGAAGGCTCTCGCCGATCAGCTCAAGTACGGTGCCCTGCCGATTAGCTTCACGATCCAGTCGGAGCAGCAGATTTCTGCGACCCTGGGTTCGGAGCAGCTGCGTGTGGGCCTGCTGACCGGTCTGATTGGTCTGCTGCTGGTGTTCGTGTACTCGCTGTTCCAGTACCGTCTGCTGGGCTTTGTCACGATGATGTCGCTGATTGTGGCTGGCATTATTTCGTATGAGGCGATTGCGCTGCTGGGTTGGGCGTTGAACTACCGCCTGTCCCTGGCTGGTGTGGCGGGTCTGATTGTGGCGATTGGTGCTACGGCTGACTCGTTCATCGTCTACTTTGAGCGTATCCGTGATGAGATCCGTGCGGGCCGCACGATCCCGTCGGCGGTGAACCACGGTTGGCAGCGCGCATCCCGCACTATCTTGGCGTCGAAGGCTGTGAACCTGCTGGCTGCTGTGGTGCTGTACGTGGTGTCGGTTGGTTCGGTGAAGGGTTTTGCGTTCACCCTTGGTTTGACTGCGATTGCTGACCTTGTGGTCGTGTACCTGTTCACCCACCCGGCGCTGACCCTGCTGGCGAACACCCGCTACTTCGGCGAAGGTCACCGCCACTCGGGCCTGTCGCCTGAGTCGCTGGGCGCTACGCCGCTGTACCGTGGTGCCGGTCGCCTCCGCAGCCCGGAGGAGAAGCAGCTGAGCATTGCTGAGCGTCGCCGTGCAGAGCGTGCCGCCGCTGAGGCTGACGAGTCTGCTTCTGATGAGAAGAAGGAGAGCTAAGCATGGCTACCGATGTGAAACCTAATGCTTTTGCCCGCTTCGGTAATGACCTGCATTCGGGTGCCCGCTCGTACCCCTTCGTGGGTAAGCGCCGCCTGTGGCTGGTGCTTGCGGCTGTGCTGATGGCGGTTTCGGTTCTGATTCCGGCTGTTGGTGGCGGCTTCAACCTGGGTATTGATTTCCGTGGCGGTTCGGAGTTCGTGGTCTCGAAGACCGCGCACGTTGATACTGCTACGGGTGAGCGCATTATTCACGAGAAGGCGAAGGACGCTTCGGATGTTCGCGTGACCAATATTGCGCCGGGTACGATTCGTGCCCAGATGAGCAAGCTCAGCGATGATGAGACTCTGCAGGTGAAGGCTGCTCTGCAGGAGGGTTACGGTGTCTCTGAGAACGACGTGACCTCCTCGTTTGTGGGCCCGACCTGGGGTGCGGATGTGACCCGTCAGGCGTTCTGGGGTCTGGTTGCGTTTGTGGTGCTTGCGCTGATTGGTATGGCGTTCTACTTCCGTACCTGGAAGATGTCGCTGGCGTCTATTGCGGGCCTGTTCTTCACCGTGGTGGTGACGGTTGGCCTGTACGCCGCGTTCGGCTTCGAGATTACTCCGAGTGCAATTATTGGTTTCTTGACGATTCTGAGCTACTCGCTGTACGACTCGGTGGTGGTGTTCGATAAGATCCGCGAGAACACCGAGGATGTGCTGGAACGCCGCGACACGACCTTTGCCGAGCAGATTAACCTGGCGGTGAACCAGACCCTGGTCCGTTCGATTAACACCGCTATTGTGGGTGTTCTGCCGGTGGGCGCGATCCTGTTCATTGGTGCGTTCATCCTGGGTGCGGGTACTCTGCAGGACCTGTCCCTGTCGCTGTTCGTGGGTATTCTGGTGGGCATGTTCGGTACGCTGTTCGTGTCTGCTCCGCTGTATGCTTCGCTGCGTTTGGGTGAGCCTCAGATTCGTGAGCACACCGCGAAGGTGGAGAGCGGCAACTTCAAGGACGCTGAGGATGCTGACGAGGCCGAGGCTGAGGACTCGGAGGGTTCGGAGGAGCCCGCTGAATCCTCTAAGGCAGCTAAGAAGGCTGAGAAGTCCAGCAAATCTGCTGAGGAATCCAAGGATTCCGCAGAGGACGAGAAGGCTACCGAGAAGCCCGCTAAGAAGCCGGCACGTGCAACCATTGAGATTCACCGCGTGAACCTGAACGGCTAAGCTGTGTTCCGCTAGCGCTACTGGCGTTGCTAACGATAGGGGAGTCGATACCGAGAGGTGTCGGCTCCCCTTTAGCGTGCCCGCTGGTTTATGCCCGCTGGTTTGTTCCTGCTGGCCTAATATTTCACAGGTCTAATGTGTCACAGTGCGGCATAGTTTACGCGCATATTTTGGCTCATATCCGCGTGCTGGGTAGGATAAAGGTAGAAGATACTGCGCGCCCGCATCCACGCCTTTCAACGACGAGCAGATTCGGGGGCTCAGGTCATCGCTGTTACGTCCAAAGGAGCCCGGAATGAGTGCAGAACCTGCCGTGAACACCAACGCTGAGAACCCTGCAGGGACCGCCGAGAAGCCCGCGGTTCGTCCCGCTGGCCCGATTCCTCTGCCTGAAACTGATTCGTCTGACGCAAAGAAGAAACGCGGCTCGCACCGCGTCATGGCTGCTGGCGGACGTGTGCCGAACCGCCTCGTCTTCGGTAGCCGCAGCAGCAAGATGGAAGCCTCCGACTCGCACGGCGGTACCATCCGTTTCTCCCCGATGATCGCGCCGGTCGTACGTGCCGTGCGCCGCTACCACCCGGACGAAGACATCCAGGTGCTGCAGCGCGCCTACGAGGTGGCGAACCGCTGCCACGAGGGTCAGAAGCGTAAGAGTGGCGACCCGTACATCACCCACCCGGTCGCTGTGACCGCGATTCTTGCGGAGATGGGCGCGACCGGCCCCGTGCTCGCCGCCGGCCTGCTGCATGACACTGTGGAAGACACCGAATACACGATGGAGCAGCTCACCGAAGAGTTCGGTGAAGAGGTCGCCTACCTGGTCGACGGCGTGACCAAGCTGGACAAGATGACCTACGGCGAGAACGCCTCCATTGAGACGATCCGTAAGCTCGTGCTGTCCATGAGCAAGGACATCCGTGTGCTGCTCATCAAGCTTGCCGACCGCCTGCACAACGCCCGCACCTGGCGTTTTGTGCCGCAGGCTTCTGCCGCGAAGAAGGCAGAAGAGACCCTGAAGATTTACGCGCCGCTCGCGCACCGCCTGGGCCTGAACACGATCAAGTGGGAGCTGGAGGACCTGTCCTTCGCCGCCATGAGCCCGGAAATTTACGCCGAAATGGTGCGCATGGTCGGCGAACGCACCCCCGCGCTCGAAAAGTTCCTGAACGAGGCGCGCACCAAGATTAAGGAGCGCCTGGCACAGGTCGGTATCGAGGCGACCGTGACCGGCCGCCCCAAGCACTACTACTCGATTCATCAGAAGATGAAGACGAAGGGCCGCAGCTTCGACGAAATTAACGACATCCTCGCCGTGCGCATCATGGTTGAGGAAGAGGCGGAGTGCTACACCGTGCTCGGCCACGTGCTGTCCCTGTGGCCGTCGATGACTGGCCGTTTCAAGGACTACATTAAGAACCCGAAGAACAACAACTACCAGTCGCTGCACCTGACCGTGTACGGCCCCGGTAACCTGCCGCTTGAGATTCAGATCCGCACCTACAAGATGCACGAAGAGGCCGAGTACGGTGTGGCGGCGCACTGGCGCTACAAGGCGGCATCGCGCGGCGAGAAGGTCGCAGCTCGTGGCGGCGCGCCCGCAAAGGACCCGAAGGAGCCGGGCACTCAGACCTCGGCGATGATGAACGTCGGCATCCTGCAGTCTATTGCGGAGATTTCGAACTCCAACCCGGAGTCGGAGAAGTTCTACGAGTCGCTCGCCGACACCCTCGACACCGACGAAATCGTCGTACTCACCCCCAACGGCGAGGCAATCGCCCTGCCCAACGGCTCCACCCCCGTGGACTTCGCCTACGCCATCCACAGTGAGGTCGGCGACCGCACCGTCGGCGCGAAGGTCAACGGCCGCCTAGTGCCGCTGCACACCGTCCTGCCCACCGGCGCCACCGTCGAAATCATGACCACGAAGAACGAAGACGCCGGACCCAGCGAGGACTGGCTGAAGTTCGTTCGCTCCTCGCGCGCTCGCACGAAGATTCGCCAGTACTTCGCGAAGGAACGCCGCATGGAGGCGCTGCTCGCCGGCCGCGAGATGCTCACCAAGAGCATGCGCAACAGTGAGCTGCCGCTGCAGAAGATGATGAGCCCGGAGATTATGACTCAGGTGGCTCAGCTGCTGCACAAGAACGATGTGGCGTCGCTGTACCGTGCGATTGGTGAGCACGAGATCGCGCCGAAGCAGGTCATTGACACCCTGGTTGAGGTGCACCGCGGCGACGAGCCGGCACCCGAGGTTGAGGTCAGCGACTTTGACGAGACGCTGCTGAAGTCGACCCGCAAGGCGATTGGCGATAACGGCGTGATTGTGCCGGGTGCTGAGGGTGTGCTGACGAAGATTGCGCGCTGCTGCACCCCGGTCCCGCCGGATGACATTATCGGCATTGTGACCCGTTACAACGGCATTTCGGTGCACCGCCGTGACTGCCCGAACATGCGTAACGCTGACGAGGAGCCGCGCGTGACTACGGTCGAGTGGGCGTCTTCGCCGACCGCTACGTACCGTGTGCAGATTCAGGTGGAGGCGTTGGACCGTAAGGGCCTGCTGAGCGACCTGATTCGCGCGATTTCTGAGTCGGGCGTGAACATTCTGGATGCGCGCGTACACACTTCGGAGGATCGTACCGTGGTGGACCGCTTCGCCCTGGAGCTGGGTGACCGCTTCATGCTGGAGCACGTGCTGAACGTGGTCCGTAACGTGACGGGCGTGTACAAGGCGTACCGCCTGACCGGCGCGAAGCCCTCGGAGGCGTAAATACTTTTCTACGCCCAGAAGC